>JBBSRT010000077.1:0-7870 GCA_038242765.1 Propionibacteriales bacterium | reverse complement strand
GGGTTCACCTGCACGCGTCTTGGCACTGGTCGAGCGCTGATGCAGGTTTATGAGCGGGTCGCCGAGACCCTTTGGCATCTTGGTGTTCGTCAGGTCTTCGGAGTCGCCGGCAGCGGAAACTACCGTGTGACGCGCTCGCTCATCGGGTGCGGAGCGAAGTATGTCTCGGCTCGCCATGAAGGCGGCGCGGTCTCGATGGCGGACGCATTTGCGCGCATGGCCGATTCGGTCCCCGTCGTATCAGTCCATCAAGGTGGCGGCCTCACCAATGTCATCACCGGACTCACCGAGGCCGTCAAGAGCGGAACTCCTCTGATCGTCTTGGCGGGCGAGGCGCCATTGGCGGACCGCACCTCCAATTTCCGTATAAGTCAGGATCGCCTCGTCGAGGCCGTCGGTGCGGTAAGCCTTCGGATCTTCCGCGATACCGCTACGTCGGATGTTCGCGAGGCGATTCGTACAGCCGTGACACGCCGGGTCCCCGTCCTGCTCAATTTCCCCACCGATGTGCAGGTCATGGACAGCCCCGAGGAGGGGCCGGTCGATCCGCTACCTATTGCGCTGCCGGTCAGGGCAGACGACGTGAGCATAGAGGCGATCGCACAGTTGCTGCTTGATGCCCGGGCACCCCTGATCATTGGTGGGCGCGGCGCCAGGAACGCCCGCGACGAACTCCTCAACCTCGCACAAAAGACTGGGGCTCTCACGGCAACTTCGGCCGTCGCACGAGGCCTCTTTTACGGCGACCCTTACAACCTCGACGTGATGGGCGACCTCGCGACCCCACTGACATCTGAGCTCGTCCTCGATTCCGATGTGATCGTTGCGTTCGGATGTGGCTTGGGCAAGTGGACAACGAGCAACGGCAGCCTCCTCCCAGACGATGCCAAGATTGTCCAGGTCGATGACAGTCCGCTCCGCCTTGGTGTGCAGCGCGATGTCCAACTCGGCGTCGTCGGAGACGCCGCCGAAACTGCTAAGGCCGTCGCCTTGCACATTCCGGACATGGAAGAGCTATCCGGCAAACGACGAACCGGCACGAACCAAAAGCGGATCGCAGCCGACGGGCGTTGGCAAGACGTCGCCTACCGTGACAACAGCACAGCGGAAAAAATAGATCCTCGCACCGCGACGATTGACCTAGATCATATGCTCGATAGTGACCGCAACGTCGCCGTGGACTCGGGGAACTTCCTTGGTTATCCGAGCATGTTCCTGACCATCCAAGACGCGCGCTCTCTGTGCTTCAGCCAAGCATTCCAGTGTGTCGGTCTAGGGCTCGCCTCAGCTATCGGACACGCGATCGCACGTCCTGGCCGCCTGACCGTAGCTGCTTGCGGGGACGGTGGACTCCTGATGGGGGCATCGGAACTAGAGACGGTGGTGCGGTTAAAGCTACCGATGGTCATCCTCGTGTACAACGACTCGGCCTATGGCGCTGAGGTACATCACTTTGGAAGAACCGATGGGGATGAAGGTTTTGTGACCTTCCCCGACGTTGACGCCGCCGCTATCGCCCGCGGTTACGGATTTACCGGAGTGACCGTACGTAGCCAGTCAGACCTCGCCGAGGTCGAAACGTGGCTACGTGGACAACGGGACACACCAATGCTTGTCGATCTCAAAGTGACCGACAAGCAACCCTCCTGGTGGCTGGCCGACGCATTCAAGGCCGAGTCCTGAGTTTCTCGCACCCGTCTGGTTGTCTGAAACCTTTGAGAGTCATTCGAACCGGTCAATGAGTGGGACCTCGTTTGTGTCACTGTGCCGTTGGGAAGTTCAGGTGCGCGAGGGACTGCTCCCAGACGTGCGGCCACCGTGTCGTGACGACCTTTGCCCGGGTGTTGAACCGCACACCTTCAGCACCGTGCATGTGGTGGTCGCCAAAAAGCGAATCTTTCCAGCCACCGAACGAATGGAATGCCATCGGCACCGGCACCGGCACATTGATGCCAATCATGCCCACGTGAACGCGGCGTTGGAAGGTGCGGGCTACCTCGCCTGATGATGTGAAGACAGCGGTACCGTTCCCGTATGGGTTGGCGTTGATCAACTCAATCGCCTCGTTCAAAGTCGACACACGCAAGACAGTTAAAACCGGACCGAAGACCTCTTCGGTATAGACGCTCATGTCGGTGGTGACGTCGTCGAGGAGCGATGGGCCGACAAAAAAACCATCTTCGTGACCCGAAACTACGAGATCGCGGCCATCGATGACCAGCGAAGCACCGGCCGTATCTCCTTGGCCGACGTAATCAATGACTCGATCGCGGGCGGCCGCTGTGACCACCGGCCCCATCTCGGTGCCGGCCTCGTTGCCAGCACCCACCTTGAGGTTAATCGAGCGCTCTTTGAGTTTTTCGACGAGCACATCTGCTACACCACCTACGGCGACGACAGCTGAGATCGCCATGCAGCGTTGACCTGCCGAACCATAGGCAGCAGCCACGATGTGGTCCGCCGCAAATTCGAGATCCGCATCGGGCATGACGACCGCATGGTTCTTGGCCCCGCCGAGTGCCTGAACCCGTTTACCGGTGCGCGTTGCTCCCTCGTGAATGTACTTAGCAATAGGGGTTGAGCCGACGAAGGAAACTGCTGCGATGTCGGGGTGCTCAAGGATGGCGTCAACCGCGACTTTATCGCCGTGCACCACGTTGAAAACTCCGTCAGGAAGCCCGGCCTCCTGATAAAGGCGAGCAACGAGGTTTGACACCCCTGGATCGCGTTCGGATGGCTTGAGAACGAAGGTGTTGCCGCAGGCAATGGCGACAGGATGTATCCACATCGGCACCATGATGGGAAAATTGAACGGCGTGATTCCAGCAGTCACCCCCAGCGGTTGGCGAAACGTGTGAGAGTCAACATCTGAAGAGACTTGGTCGTTGAATTCACCTTTGAGCAATTGCGGAATTCCGGCTGCGAACTCTACGACTTCGCGTCCGCGAATGACCTCCCCGCGCGCATCCTCAATAGTTTTGCCGTGCTCGGAGGAGATGACTTTAGCCAATTCGTCTTCATGTTCGACCAGTAGTGCGCGAAATTCGAACATGATGCGTGCGCGCGTCGTGACCGAGGTCTCGCTCCATGACTCAAACGCAGCTGATGCTGCTTGGACTGCCAGGTCAACGTCACCTACCGTTGCGAGTCGAACCTGGGATTGCGGCACTCCGAGCGCCGGGTCGAATACGTCGCCAAGACGTTCGCTCTGCCCCGGTGTCGACTTTCCACCGATGAAGTGGTCATGAATGTTCATTGATAGTCCTTGCTTTTTATAGTGCCGCGCGCTAATTGCCGGTCAGGGTCGACTCACCGAAAGGGTTCGCTTCGGCAGGGGTATGCGCTCTCCCGCATCGGCCATACAGAGCGCGACTTCCGTGGTGGACCCTGAATCCCTGGTAACTGTAATCGGCTCGGCGCGCACACTGGTAATCAAGTGGCGCCCGGCTACTCGGTGCGCAGATAATCGAGTTGAGCCTCGACCGAAAGTCGGGCCGCAGGCCACAACACATTGTCGACGTTGGCATAAACACGCGTCACGACCTCGTCCGGGGTTTGGTCGCCGGCCTCAAGGGCAGCGCGTACTTGGTCGAGCCGCTCTTCACGGTGCGAGATGTAGAAGTCGATCACCCCTGCCGGGTCCTCGATGACCGGGCCGTGAGCGGGAAGGATGCGATCGACGCGATCGGTGCCGATGAGGGCGCGCAAGGTGCGCATCGACTCCAGATAGGGTCCCAGGACACCATCAGGGTGGGTGATGACAGTCGTGCCGCGACCAAGGATCGTGTCACCGCTGAGCAGGGACTTTTCGGCATCAAGCAGCAGGCAAATCGAGTCGGTCGTATGGCCGGGGGTCGCGATGACTTCGACTATAAGGCCGTCGACATCGATGATTTCACCGTCGGTGAGGGGTCCGGCATCACGGCACAGTGCCGAGTCCAGCGCACGGACCGGCGCGTTCGTCATCGCAGCAAAGCGTTCGGCACCCTCGGTGTGATCGTGATGCCAATGCGTCAACACGATCAACGCGACGCTGCCGGCAGCCTCAGCGACCGCCGCCAAATGAGTTTCATCGAGCGGGCCCGGGTCAACAACCACCGAGCGTGCGGCACCTTGCTCGCGCAGCACCCAGGTGTTGGTGCCATCGAGTGTCATGATGCCCGGATTCTTCGCCAGCACCGTTTGCGCCCGATCGGTGACCACGCCGCCGCTCCAGTCGTTCATTCGTCGAGCTCGGTGCTCAAGAAGTGTTTGCCCTCGATCGTCACGAGCTCGGGCACGATCGGGAAGATCGAGCGGCGAGAGGCTGTCGCCAGCGCCAGCGATGCTTCGCTGCAGGTGGCGATCTCTTCGATCGTCCTGATCGTCGGCGGAAACATCGCGATGCTCTTGTCGTCGACACCCGCACGGATGGCGGACAGACCCATCCATACCCCTTCATCGGCCTCACCAGGGATGGTGCCTACGCGCTGCCCCGTGGGTACGACGGCGACGAAAAACCGGGTGTCGTAGCGACGTGGCTCGAAGGCCGGAGTGATCCAGTGCGACCATGCGCCCAGGAGATCAGCACGCAGCACGAGTTCGCGTCGCTCGAGGAAGCTGGCAAACGAGAAGGCCCGGTTTTCGAGGGCGACCCGATCAACGGCCCAGTCGTCGGTGCTGGTGTCGGCAACCACCGAATGCGCGTCGGGACCTGCCAACAAAATGCCTGATTCTTCAAACGTTTCACGCACGGCTGCGCAGACGAGCCCCCGGGCGACAGCCTCGGAGCATCCGAATCGCTCGGCCCACCGGGCCGCCGGCTCACCCACCCATTCGATTCGCTCGTCATCGGCGTCGACGCCGCCACCGGGGAAAACATACATACCCGGAGCAAACTTCATGGTTTGCTGACGGCGCAGCAGATAGGTTTCGAGTCCGTCGTCGCCGTCGCGCAACAAGATGACGGTCGCAGCGTTGCGCGCGGCCGCCGGGTTCTCGAGAGGCTTAGCAGCTTGCTCGGCGAGCATCGGCGGCACGGGGATGAGCATCGGCTATTCGACCTCAACTATGAGTTCGACCTCGACTGGCGCGTCGAGTGGAAGTACCGGCACCCCGACCGCGCTACGCGCATGCTGCCCGGCTTCGGCGAATGCGTTGCCAAAAAGTTCGCTCGCACCATTGGCGACGGCGGGTTGAGCGGTGAAATCGGTCGTACTGGCCACGAATACGACAGCTTTGACGATGCGCACCACCTGATCGAGGTCACCGATCTCGGCCTTGACCGCCGCGATGGCATTGAGACCACACTGGCGGGCACACTCAACGGCTTGTTCGGGTGAGACGTCGGCACCGACCTTGCCGGTCGCGATGAGTTGCCCGTCGCGCATCGGCAACTGGCCGGAGGTAAATATGTAGTTTCCGGTGCGCACAGCTGGCACATAGGCTGCAACCGGGGTGGCAACTGCGGGAACGCTCAGGCCCAGCTCAGCGAGCCGGTCTTCGACAGCGGACATCAGGCTGCCTCGATCTGGCGTTTAAAATAGGCGACGAGGTTCTCGGGATTCATTCCCGGCACGATTTGTACGAGCTCCCAACCGTCTTGGCCGAAGTTGTCCAAAATCTGTTTTGTCGTATGCACCAACACGGGCGCGGTCATGTATTCCCATTTGTTCATACACCGACTGTATCGCGTCGCCCACGCCGCTAGTGGTCCCAATTGCCCTTCGTCGATTGCGGCGACCCGCGTCACCACTAGGCTTCCTCTATGGCAACCGATCTCCATATCGTCACCGGCAAGGGTGGCACCGGCAAGACAACCGTCGCTGCCTCAATGGCGATGTCGTTGGCCGGCAAAGGAAAACGGGTACTGCTTTGTGAAGTCGAGGGCCGTCAGGGCATCGCCCAGTTGTTTGACGTGGCGCCCCTACCGTATGAGGAGCGCCGTGTGGCCGTCGGTCTCGGCGGCGGCGAGGTTTATGCCCTCGCCATTGACGCGGAGGCGGCGTTGCTTGAATACCTGCAGTTGTATTACCGTCTGGGTCGGGCCGGTAAGGCGCTCGACCGCTTTGGCATCATCGACTTTGCGACCACCATCGCGCCGGGCGTTCGAGATGTGTTGCTTACCGGCAAGGTTTATGAGGCCGCCCGACGCATGATCGACGGCCACTGTGCCTATGACGCCATTGTTCTTGACGCCCCGCCGACGGGGCGCATTGCCCGCTTTCTCAACGTGAACGCCGAGGTCGCCGGGTTAGCTAAGGTTGGACCAATTCGACGCCAGGCCGACTCGATCATGGAGATGATGCGCGCACCGACTACCCACATCCACTTGGTGACCGTGCTTGAAGAAATGCCTGTTCAGGAAACACTTGATGCGGTCACCGAACTTCAGTCCGCGGACATGCCAATTGGAACAGTCGTCATCAATGTGGTGCGCCCCCCGCTGCTCGACCCGACGACCAGCGATGGCCTCAGAGACAGATCGCTGACGACAAAGGCCGTCGGCGCCGAACTCAAGCAGGTTTCTATCTCCCCCGACTGCGCCGAAGCACTGGTCAACGAGGGGTGCGCGCACCTCGAACGCCAAGATCTCCAGGATGGCCAACGCGGCGAACTCACCGACGCGCAATTGCAGTCGATGATCGAACTCCCGTTCTTGAGCGACGGCATCGATTTGGGAGCATTGTTCGAATTGGCCGAAGATCTGACGGTGATCCTGTGAGTCCTGCAAGCAAGCAAACGCGCGGTTCGAGATCCAATGTGCGCGTCGGTGGCGGCAGCCGGAGCGGCACACTCGACATTGATGCTTTGCTCGCCGATCGACAAAAACAAATCATCGTCTGCTGCGGCTCGGGCGGAGTGGGCAAGACAACCACGTCGGCCGCTCTGGCTTTGCGCGCGGCCGAGCAGGGTCGCAACGTGTGCGTGTTGACGATCGATCCGGCGCGCCGTCTGGCGCAATCCATGGGACTCACCGAACTCGACAATATCCCCAGACCGGTCGGCGGAGTCGTCGTGGCCGAAGGTTCACTCGATGCGATGATGCTCGACATGAAGCGCACCTTCGATGAGGTTGTCGAAGCGCATGCCTCGGCCGAGAAGGCTGCTCAGATATTGGAAAACCCCTTCTACATGGCATTGTCCAGTTCTTTCGCCGGCACGCAGGAATACATGGCGATGGAAAAATTGGGCCAACTACACGCTGAGGCAGTTGCCGGCCAGGACGGGGCACCCCGGTGGGACCTCATCCTCGTCGACACCCCGCCGTCGCGGTCGGCTCTAGACTTCCTCGATGCTCCCGACCGGCTGTCTTCGCTGCTCGATGGCCGTTTCATCAAATTGCTTCTCGCTCCGGCCAAGGGCCCCGCACGGTTCTTCAGCGCCGGGTTTGGCATCGTGACCAGTGCCCTCAACAAGGTTTTGGGCACCCAGGTGTTAAGTGATATGCAGACTTTTGTCGCAGCTTTCGACACGCTCTTCGGCGGGTTTCGGCAACGCGCTGACATGACGTTCACTCTGCTCCAGGACTCCAGGACCGCTTTCGTGGTCGTGGCAGCGCCCGAACCGGCCGCAATGCGTGAGGCTGCATACTTCGTCGAACGGCTCGCCGATGACGACATGCCCCTTGCCGGTCTCGTCGTTAACCGCACGAGTGCACCCGAGGCCGACAACATCAGCCAGGCAGCCGCCGAAGCCGGTGCCGATGCTTTGTCGCAATCAACCAAACCAATCAGTCAGCATGTCGCCGGCCTGCTGCGGGTGCATGCGCAACGCAAAGTCGTGCAGAAGCGCGAAGAACGCCTCAAACGTCAGTTTGTTTCAGCCCACCCTTCGGTCCCAATGGTCTCAGTGCCAGCGCTCGCCGGAGACGTCCACGATCTGGACGGTT
>JBBSRT010000076.1:0-7908 GCA_038242765.1 Propionibacteriales bacterium | reverse complement strand
GGCAACCTCTTCAGCGTTTTCTTCGGCGTGAACGGTCCGGTGACCAACTTCGCCGAGTCTTCGGCACAGGAATCCTTCCGCCATCGCGCTTTCTTCCACTCGATGCTCGCAGCCGGTGTCTATCTGCCGCCGAGCACTTTTGAAGCGTGGTTCGTATCGGCCGCGCTGGACGACGAGGCGATCAATATCATTGGTGAAGCGCTGCCCGCCGCGGCCGCCGCGGCCGCACATGCCCGACCCGACCTCAAACAGTAAGGCAACGCCCATGACAGAGACGACCGTCATACATCTCATGCGCCACGGCGAAGTGCACAATCCTGACGGTGTGCTCTACGGCCGGTTGCCGGGCTATTTTCTGTCCGAACTCGGTCATGAAATGGCAACCCGTGTCGCCGGGTTCCTCAAGGACCACGACATTTCCTACCTTGTCGCCTCGCCGCTGGAACGAGCTCAGGAAACGGCTCAACCATTGTCTGACATTTTGTCGGTGCCCATTCATACCGACGAGCGCGTCGTTGAGGCCGGCAACCAGTTTGAGGGCAAAACATTCGGTGTCGGTGATGGGTCGCTCAAGCACCCGGCAATCTGGTGGCGGCTGCGCAACCCGTTTAAGCCGTCGTGGGGGGAGCCATACATCGAGATCGTGGCGCGCATGATGGCAGCGATCACCGATGCGCGTGTCGCGTCCCGGGGACACGAAGCGGTCATCGTTTCGCACCAGCTGCCGGTATGGATCACTCGGATGGCGTTCGAAAATCGCCGCTATCTTCACGACCCGCGCAAACGCCAATGCTCGCTGGCGAGCTTGACGTCGCTGACCTTTGAGGACGACAAGTTCGTGTCGTTGGCCTACAACGAGCCCGCCGGAGACCTCATACCGGTCAGGCTTCGCGGGAAGTTCACCGGCGGCGCATGAGTCGACTAGTCATCGGTGCCACTTTGGCCGCAACCGCGGTGGTCATTGCGGCTGGTTGCTCCGGTGCGCAAACCAACGGCACCCAGGGCGGTTACGTCAGCAGCGACAAGCGCATCACCATCGTCAAGCCAGCCGACCGTATGCCCGCGCCGAAGATCGCCGGCAACGACCTGGAAGGTCAACCGCTCTCGGTGAAGGACTTCGCCGGCAAAACCGTGGTGGTCAATGTGTGGGGCTCATGGTGCCCGCCGTGCCGCAAGGAAGCGCCCGCGCTTGCCGCGACGGCCAAAAAGTTGAAGGGCGACGGCGTCGAATTCCTCGGCATATCGGTGCGTGAGAATGCTTCGGCGGCCAAGGCCTTCAACGATGCGAAAGACATCCCCTACCCGAGTTTGAGCGACCCCAGCGGCAAAACGCTCCTCGGCTTCGCCAAAAACCTGCCCTCGCCTGCCATCCCAACCACCTGGATCATCGACTCGAACGGCCAACTCGCAGTCCGCATTGCCGATGCGACCACCGAGGCGACGCTGACCCGCCTCATCAAAGATGTGCAGGGCAGCGTTTCGTGACCGATTGGCTTCTGGCGACAGTTGATTCGGGATCACTGCTGATCGCCGCACCGATCGCGATCCTTGCGGGGCTCGTCTCGTTTTTCTCGCCCTGCGTCATACCGTTGCTGCCGGGTTATCTGTCCTACGTCACCGGGTTGGCCGCCTCCGAACTCGAGACAGCTCGACGTGGCCGAATGGTGGCTGGCTCCGTGCTCTTCGTCCTGGGGTTTTCCGCGGTTTTTGTGTCGTTGGGGGCACTTTTTGGCAACATTGGCTTCCAGCTGGGCCAATACCAGCGCCCAATCTCCATCGGTATGGGGGTTGTCGTCATCGTGCTTGGGCTGGCCTTCATGGGTTTCGTGCCCTGGATGCAGCGCGACGTGCGCATCCATACCGTGCCGGCGGTCGGTTTGGCGGCGGCTCCGCTTTTGGGTGTGCTCTTCGGCATCGGGTGGACACCGTGTATCGGTCCGACCCTCGGCGCGGTCACCGTCTTGGCAATGAGCGAGGCCGATGCGGCCCGAGGCGCCTTTCTCGCGCTCATCTACTGCTTCGGTCTGGGCATACCGTTCGTCCTTGCCGCTCTCGGATTCAAACGGTTCATGCGGGCAAGCGCGTGGCTGCGCACGCACCAACGGCTGGTGATGATGATCGGTGGCGGCCTGCTCGTCGCCGTCGGCTTCCTGCTGGTCACCGGATGGTGGGACAGCATCGTCTTTGAGATCCGGTCATGGTTCCCCGGCTTCGAAACGGCGATCTGATGACGTCATCGCGACCCGGCGGACCCGCACCTGCGCTGGGCGCTCGCGAATTCGGCCGTTGGACGTGGCGTCAACTCACGTCGATGCGCACCGCACTGATGTTGTTGCTGCTGCTGGCGTTGGCGGCCATACCTGGGTCGCTGTATCCGCAGCGCGGCGTCGACCCGCAAAAGGTCGAAACCTATTTCCTGATGCATCCGACCTCGGCGCCGATCCTCGACAAGATCGGCTTGTTCGCGGTTTACAGCTCACCATGGTTCAGCGCGATCTACCTGCTGCTCATGGTCTCGCTCGTGGGCTGCATCATCCCGCGCGTCGGCGTCTATGCACGCGCCCTGCGAGGTCGGCCACCGAAGGCACCACGCAACTTCGCGCGGTTGCCGGCGTCAGCGACTTTCGAGACCGACGCTTCGGTCGACGCGGTCATGGTGGCTGGTCGCCGCGTGCTCGGCCGGGCCCGTATCGACGTCGTCGGGGGTGAGTTCCGAGCCGAGAAGGGCTATCTGCGCGAAGCCGGCAACCTGGTATTCCACATCTGCCTCGTCATCGTGCTGGTCGGTGTTGCCGCCGGATCCCTGTGGGGTTATCGCGGGGCGGCCATCGTGGCCGAAGGCAGCGGCTTTTCCAACAGTCTGACGCAGTATGACGAATTCAACTCCGGTGCGCTGTTCAACGCTGCCGATATGCCACCGTTTTCCTTGGCGCTGGAAGATTTCAGCGCCAAATTTCAGCTCGAAGGACCGCAACGCGGGTCACCGCGACACTTCGAAGCCACTGGCAACTTCACCGAAAGGCCGGGCGCGGACGAAAAGCCCTTCAAGATCGAGGTCAACCACCCGCTGGAAATCGACGGCACGTCAATCTTTCTCGTCGGCCAAGGCTATGCGCCGGTGATCAAGGTGATCGACGCCGAAGGCACCGTCGCGTTCAACGATGCCGTGCCGTTTCTGCCCCGCGATGCCACCTACACCTCGACCGGTGTAGTCAAGGTGCCCGACGCGGGACCCGAACAACTTGGATTCCAGGGTTTCTTCCTGCCGACCGCTGTCGCGGTCGGTGGTAAAGCGCCGATCTCGGCCTTCCCTGCCGCGGCAAATCCGCTGCTGGGCTTGTTTGCTTTTCACGGCGAACTCGGACTCGACGACGGCTTGCCACAATCGGTCTATGTGCTTGACAAGGAAAAGTTGACCCAATATCAGACCAAGGACGGCAAGCCTTTTCGCCTGAGTCTGTCGCCGGGGCGGACCGCAGACCTGCCCGGCGGCGGTTCGGTCGAATTCGTCGGACTGCGTCAGTTCACGAAGCTCCAGTTCAGTTCGACGCCGATCCTGCAGGTGCCGCTCTGGGGGATTTCGTTGGGTGTTCTGGGGCTCATGCTGTCGCTGTCAATCCGTCCGCGGCGTACCTGGATACGTGCACGCCGCGAAGGTTCACGTACGGTAGTGGAGGTGGCAGCGCTTGACCGGGTGTCCCGCGACGGACTGCCCACCGATCTCGACGATTTTGTCTTTCGCCTCCAAGCGGCTCTCGTCAGCTCGCCCGAGACGCCCGCACGGCCAAAGGATGACTTATGACGCTCGCTGACTTCGCGAACTTCTCCAACTATGCGGTCGCTTCGGCCACGGTCGTCCTGGCGTTGGCAGCGATCGCCTATCTGGCCGAATGGGGTTTCTCGCGTCAGGTCTCCCCGGTGGAGGTCGCGGCGCCGCGCGAACTGGTCGCAGCCGACGGATCGGTCATAGCGGGAGATCAACTGCCCGCCTTGCCAGAACGTAGCCAGGTTGCCGGGCGCATCGGCACCTCGCTGACGGTGCTCAGTTGGGGCATCTTGCTGACCGGGGTCATTGCTCGTGGGTTTGCCGCCCAGCGCGTGCCCTGGGGCAACATGTATGAATTCGCGTGCGCGGCGATCCTGGTCGTGCTGTCGGCATACCTCGTGATGGTTAAAGTCTGGAAGATCGAATGGCTCGGAGCAGTTGTTGCCGCGTTCGGCGTCGTCGTGCTCGGGTTGTCGATGCTGGTTTACGTGCCGGCGGGTCCGCTGGTGCCGGCGCTGCATTCATACTGGCTGGTCATCCACGTTGCCAGCGCCATGGTCGCCGGTAGCGGATTCCTCGTAGGAGCCGCGGCTTCGGCGTTCTATCTGGTGAAGTCGCGGGCCGAACGCAACACGCCGGCGGCGGAGCGGACGTCATACATCTGGCGGCTGCCGTCGTCGGCTGCAATGGATCGACTTGCCTTCCGGGTGCATGCGTTTTCGTTCCCCGTATGGACGTTCGCGGCGCTCATCTCGGGACCCATTTGGGCGCAATATGCGTGGGGACGTTATTGGGGATGGGATCCCAAAGAGGTGTGGGCATTCATCACGTGGGTCATCTATGCGGGCTATCTGCACGCGCGAGTGACTGCGGGTTGGAAAGGGAAGGCCGCGGCGATCATTGCGCTGGTCGGATTCGTGTCGTTCATCTTCAACTTCGTTGGCGTCAACCTTTTCGTCGGTGGACTGCACTCCTACGCCAAATAACGGCGTCGGTTTACCACGTGCACGTGGTGTTCAGGCACGCCCGCGGTATTACAACGCGGGGGCGGTGCTGGAAACACCGGCGGAGTCACCGGATTTTTGCAATGCTTGACGGCTTCTGCGAACGGGCAATACCGTGCAACGGTGGGAGCAGGGATCCGAGTCGAGCACTTGGCAATGTCCTACGGCGGACTCAAAGCAGTCGATGATGTCACCTTCGAGGTGGCACCTGGTGAATTCTTCGGGCTGCTCGGCCCCAACGGGGCGGGCAAGACCACGACCCTTGAAATGATCGAAGGGCTACGCAGGCCGCATTCGGGGACCGTGCGCATTGACGGCGCCGACCCCGCCAAGCGCGAGCCGTCGCTGATGCGGCGCTTGGGCGTCCAGCTTCAGGCGGCGTCGTTCTTCGAGCGGCTCACCGCCCGCGAACAACTTGACAGTTTCGGTGGCCTGTATGGCGTAGCGGCCGGCCGCACCCAAGAAATGCTCGACCACGTCGGGCTCGTCGACAAGGCCGACGTCCGCACCGAAGACCTCTCCGGCGGCCAACGACAACGACTGTCGATCGCATGCGCCCTCATTCACGACCCCGACGTCGTCTTCCTCGACGAGCCCACAGCAGCACTCGACCCGCAGGCGCGGCGCAACCTCTGGGACCTGCTGCGTGGACTCAACGCCTCCGGCCGCACCGTCATACTCACGACCCACTACATGGATGAGGCCGAAGCTCTGTGCGACCGCGTCGCCATCATCGACGCCGGCCACATTCTTGAAATGGATAGCCCGGCTGCTCTGGTGCGCGGCCTCGATGCCCCCGTACGCATCAGCATCGAGGCTGGAACGCTCACCGCCGAGCAGGCGCAAGCCTTCGATACCGACGCCACCGTGGATGCAACCAGCGCCGAGTTGACGATCACCACGAGCAAGCCCGCGATCGTCTTAGCCGCCATGGCGAACGCCGGCGCGCTCGACGGATTGGCAGTCAAGGGGGCCTCCCTCGAAGACGTTTTCCTCAGCCTCACCGGACGGGAGTACCGCGCATGAGGGCTTTCCGCAGTTTGGCAACCGCGATGGCCAAAGGATTCTTTCGCGACAAGATGGCGGTCTTCTTCGCGATCGTATTCCCGCTGATGTTCCTCGTCCTTTTCGGTGGATTGCTCACCGACATGGGCGCCGCCAAATCCGACGTCATTCAGGTCGGGCCGGTTGCCGTGCTCGACAAAGCGCCGCCGCAAGCACGCAAAGCGCTCAATGAGTCGCTGACGATCACCAAGTCGAACGACCTCGACACCGCTCTCGATAAGTTGCGCAAAGGTGACGCTGACGGGATCGTCCGGCAGTCTGGCGCGAAGGTGTGGGTCTACTATTCGCAGGCAGATCCGGTGCAAGCGGCGACGGTGCAGGGCACCTTCCAAGGCATCGTGCAATCTGCCAACATCGGCGCCAGCGGGCAGCCCCCGACGTTCGCACTGGACACCAAGCGCGTCGAGGACGACTCGTTGACGTCCATACAGTTCGTGACGCCAGGGCTTCTGGGCTGGGCGATCGCCATGGGCGCAACGTTCGGCGCGGCGACTAACTTGGTCGCGTGGCGCAAGAACGGCCTGTTGCGCCGATTGCGGCTCGCCCCGGTCGGCACCTGGGCGGTGGTGCTCGCGCGAGTCGTGGTGAGCATCGTGATCGCCTCGGTGCAGACACTGATCTTCATCGGCCTTGGTATGGCACTCTTTGGGCTAAAGCTCACCGGGTCGTGGCCGATGATCATTCCCCTCCTTTTGGCCGGCACGCTGGCGTTCATGGCCATAGGTCTGCTGGCCGGAGCAGTGGCCAAGACTGAGGAAGGTGCGGTTGGACTCGCAAACTTCATCGTGCTGCCGATGGCATTCCTGTCAGGATCATTCTTTCCCCTCGATGCTGCGCCTGCGTGGCTGCAGAGTCTCAGCAATGTGTTGCCGCTCAAACACCTCAACGACGGCATGCTCGACACGATGGTGCGCGGCGAAGGCCCGAGTTCTGCGGTGTTGCCGATTGTCATACTCTTGGGGTTCACCGTCATGCTGACCGCCATTTCGGCGAGGTTGTTTCGTTGGGACGCTTGAGTCGCGGCGCAGGATTTACAGGCCGCGAAGGTAGTCCGGATCATCGTCGGGACCGGTGGGTGGCCGGCGCAAACGCGGCGGCGCCTGCTTGGGCGGGGGATTGTGGTAGGGCCTTGATCCGACTGCGATCCACAACAGCGGACCAAGCAACGGCAACACCAGCACCAGGAACCACACCGGTTTAGGCATGAAGCGGATGTTCTGCCTCGGCGTGGCAATGAGGTCGAATAGGGCATAAACGGTAATTGCGACCGCGACGACGATGATCAATGCTTTGCCCACGGGTCCACTTTACCGGGTTTGCACAACGTAGGCTTACCGCATGAATCCCCTCCTGGCCTACACGCTCGCGCGTCTGGGTGTGTTCCTGGTCGCGTATGTGTTGACGTGGGCTGTTGCCCAGTTTTGGCTCGAGTGGAGTGCGATCACCAACCTGTGGGTGATGTTGGTCGCGTTGGCGATTTCAGCGGCCGTATCGATATTCACCCTGGGTGGACTTCGCAACAAGGTGGCGCTGCGTATCCAGGATCGGGCTCAACGCATGAGCCAACGACTTGAGGAGTCACGCGGTGCCGAAGACGTCGACTGAAGACCGCGCCTGGATCGATCAGGCGATCGGCCGCGTCGAAGCCGACGCCAACCGCAGTGCCGACACCCACCTGCACATCTTGCCGCTACCGGTGGAAGGTATCTCGCTTTATCTGAAGGACGAATCGGTCCACCCGACCGGCAGCCTCAAACATCGATTGGCACGCTCACTGTTCCTGTATGCCCTCTGCAACGGTTGGATCGGTCCCGGATCGACCATCATCGAAGCCTCAAGTGGGTCGACAGCGGTCAGCGAGGCATATTTTGCTCGCCTGATCGGGTTGCCGTTCATTGCTGTAATGGCCGCGTCGACCAATGTCGAGAAGATTGCCTTGATCGAGTTCTATGGTGGCCGATGCCATCTCGTCGACGACGCCGGCGCCGTTTATGACGAAGCCCGCCGACTTGAAGCCGAGACCGGTGGCCACTACATGGATCAATTCACGTTTGCCGAACGCGCCACCGATTG
>JBBSRT010000075.1:0-7939 GCA_038242765.1 Propionibacteriales bacterium | reverse complement strand
CGTCTCGATGATCTCTTCGGTGTCGGTCGTGTTGAGAGCGATCGGAATGGCATCGACACCACCGAACTGCTTGAAAAGGATCGATTTGCCTTCCATGACCGGCATCGATGCGGCAGGCCCAATGTCACCGAGTCCGAGGACGGCGGTGCCGTCGGTGATGACAGCCACCGTGTTGGAGACCCACGTGAATTCGTGGGCGGCCTCGGGGTCGGCGGCGATTGCTTCGCACACCTTGGCGACTCCGGGCGTATAGGACATGGCCAGATCAGCAGCATCGGCCAACGGCACCGTGGCTGAAATCTCCATCTTGCCGCGGCGGTGCAATGCAAAGATCGGATCTTCGGATTCTGAAATATTCACATACGTCTCATAGTCGGTGGCAACCATCGGTTTTCCTCACAGCTCGGATCGGACGAGCCGCATGTTCGGCGACGTAGTTCCAGCGTGGGTTGTGCCCGACCAGAAGTCTCTCACATCGGATCCTCTGCCAGCAGCGCCCGGTTCGTCACCGGTGCTACAAGGCATAACAGGCACACGGCGGCTGGAACCGCCAGCAACCACGACAGCCACGACGGTGATGCCGCGTGTACATTCCAAGCGAGCCCGAGTTGAACCAGCTGGGTGAAGACGAGAGCGCCCCGGGCCCACTCGTTGAGCCTGAAAAGCGAATATGCGGCCCACCACTGGCCGAAACCGTAGATGAGGAAGAACAGCGCAACACCGGCTCCGACGGCGACTTTTCCCGGCGATATTGACGCGAGGTCGAGCACCGCGAGCGCGAGATACGCGAGCGCTTCGACCGCGACAATGGAGACTGCAACAATGACAGTCCATGGTCGCAACTGCGGGCCGGGTGCTGCTTTTGGTGGTGTCACGACGTGCAGATTACGCACCATGTGACCAATAAGACAAAGCCGAGGTGTTTTTACCCTTGTTAAGTGCTCCGATTATTGGAAATATAGCAATTGCACTTCTCGAGACCACAACGTGGGTCCGGCGAGGCAATTGAACGCAAATCAACTCACACCACAAATGGGAAAGGAGCGTCTTCACATGGATTGGCGCCATCGCGCAGCATGTCTGGATGAAGACCCTGAGCTTTTCTTCCCCATCGGCAATACGGGTCCGGCCATTCTTCAGATCGAGGAAGCAAAAGTCGTCTGTCGCCGCTGCGACGTCCGCGAGCAGTGCCTTGCTTGGGCACTGGAGTCCGGTCAGGATCATGGCGTATGGGGAGGCTTGAGCGAAGACGAACGTCGTACGCTGAAGCGCCGCAACGCTCGGGCTCGCATTCGCGCCTGAGCACGTGCTTCGAACGAACCCCGTGTCCGCCCTGGACGCGGGGTTCTTGCATGCAATGGCTACAAAGTGAGTTCGATGTCGACGGTGGTGCCTTGGCCGCTGCTGTCAAAGCGCAGCGAGCCGCCGAGCTCTGACTCGACGAGGGTGGTGACGATCGACAAACCCAGGCTGGCGGCCGGATCAAAATCAGCCCCCAGACCGCAACCATCATCGGTTAGCCGCATGCGCAGTACATGGCGGATACGGTTGACCGCGAGAGTCAGGTGTCGGCCCTGAGCGCTCTCGTCACTGAACGCGTGCTCAGCCGCATTTTGAATGAGTTCGGTAAGCGCCATCGCCAGTGGCGTAGCAACCTCACCGGTTAACACCCCAAACGACCCAACCTGACGGACAAGAATACGCCGGTCGCTGTCAGCTACCTCAAGTACCGAACTCAACAGGCGCGAAGCAATAAGGTCGAACTCAACCGTCTCATCGAAAGACTGGCTCAACGTTTCGTGCACAAGGGCAATCGAGCCGACCCGTTGGACTGCTTCCTGCAGTGCCTGCCGCGCCTCGGCAATATCGGTACGCCGGCTTTGTAAGCGTAGGAGTGCCGCCACGGTTTGCAGGTTGTTTTTAACCCGGTGATGGATTTCGCGAATCGTCGCCTCTTTCGAGACCAGTTCCCGCTCGCGCAGCCGTAACTCGGTCACGTCGCGCAGCAGGATCGCCGCTCCAGAGCCGATCCCACCTTCCTCGAGCGGTATGGCACGCAACAGCAGTGATGTTGCGCCGTTATCGAGTTCGGTCTCCTCCATCGCGCGGCCGCTGGGTACCGTGTGAGGCGTCGCGTGGATAGTGCGTCGCCGCTGCTCCGGCAGCAGCGCCTGCGTCGTAGCAGCGAAATCGGCACCTACGAGCTCGCCGGGCAGTCCGAAGCGCCGGTATGCTGAGAGCGCATTCGGACTCGCATAGGTCACGAGTCCTCCCGTATCCAGGCATACAAATCCGTCGCCGACGCGCAACGAGTCCGCCAAGTCCGAACGCGCACCCGGCACCGGAAATCGCCCCAGGTGGATCATCGAAACCAGCGCATCAGCGGTGCGTAGGTAAGCGGCCTCGAGGTGGCTGGGGGTTCGGACGCCCGACTGGTTGGTGCGCCTGTTGATCACCGCGATGATGTTTTTGTTGCATCTGACCGGAATCGCTTCGCTGCCTACACTGACCGATCCGTCCATCTCCGCCCCATCACGCAAACTCATCGCTTCGGAGGCAAACGCCTGATCGAGAAGGACTCGGCGGCCAGTGGGCACAAAATTGCCCACCACGTCGTCGAGGAGCGAGGTGGGGCCCGTCGTCGGCCGTATTTGCGCAACCGCCCAATAACCCCGCGAATCGGTATCGGGCACCCAAAGCACCAGATCGGCAAACGACAGGTCGGCAACGATCTGCCAATCGGCAACCAACAGGTGTAGCCACTCGATCTCAGTGGGACTGAGTGCGGTTTGGTGATCGGTGATGTCGTCCAGGGAAGGCACAGATTCACCCTAGTGCCGATCCGTGGCACGATGGCGATGTGTCCGAGTCGTATTGGCAGAACGTCATGCATACCGGCATGGATGTCCCAGCTGATCGCAGCCTTGACGACTCCACTGTCGAACTCGTCGACATGCTCGGTCACCCGGACCCACGCTGGCGCGAAGACGTTGCCTATCCGTTGCTTGCCTCATGGATCGCCAAAGGCGTCTACGACGATGTCCTGAAGGGGCTCGGCGAAGGATTGTTGCCCGGCCTCCTCTATGAGCTGGGCGCAACCGACGGGGTTTCAATCCTGCGCCGCTCATACAGCGCGCTGCTTCTTGCCGAAGTAATCGGCCGCGACAACCATGCCCGACTGTTGACCGCCGACACGATTTTGCGTTGGGGTGATCGAGCGACGAGTTGGTATGTTCGCGAGAGCGATCAGCGTGCAAGATTGCGCGAGTTCGGTTGGGCACATGCCGTCGTCCATGGTGCCGATCTGTTGGCCGCTTTCGCCCGGTCACGACACTTGGGCCGGCTCGAGCTCACCGTCTTGCTCGACGTCATCGCTGATCGCGCGCTCACCGAAACGACGTATGCGTGGCGCCATGGCGAGGCCGACCATTTGTCCTTCGCTGTGATGACGGTGCTGCACCGTGGCCTCGTGGACGCCTCAATAGTCGAGCCGTGGCTGGCAAGGCTCGGTGCCGGCGTCCGGCTCCCGCGCACCCGCGGCCACGTCAACTCAGACTGGCCGACCCCGGCCGCCCACAACACGTCAGCGCTGCTTCGCGCGTTGCAACTTCAACTCACCTTGGGTGTTCAAGGACGGTCGGACATGGCCGGTGACGCCGAACTGTTCGCTCACCGGCCTCCTCATCGCGCCGACCTGCTGTTGGCTGTTCTGGACCAAATACGCGCCGAGAACCCGTGGCTGTATCGCCGCTTCGGCGGCGACCCGGTTATCGAGTAACGTGCTTCCATGAGCGAAGAAACCGCCAAAGACGGCCACGGCGGCACCCATGCGGTCGATGTGGCCCGTGCCCACGGCGTCGAGCACATGTTCACTTTGTCGGGTGCGCACGTGTTCCCGATGTATGACGGTGCAGTCAAGGCTGATCCACCAATGCCGATCATCGATGTTCGACACGAGGCGACGGCGGTGTTTGCCGCCGAGGCCACCGGCAAGCTGACGCGCAAACCCGGTCTCGCGGTGCTGACAGCTGGACCCGGAGTCACCAATGGTGTCAGCCCGATCGCCCAAGCGACGTTCAGCGGCTCCCCACTTGTGGTCATAGGCGGACGTGCACCAGCGGGCCGTTGGGGCACCGGGTCTCTCCAGGAGCTTGACCAGCCGCCGATCTTCGAAACGATCTCGAAGATCTCCACCACCGCCCACAACGTCGAGGACATCGCACCAACGGTCGACAAAGCATTCAATGTGGCCGGTTCGTCCCATCGGGGACCAGCATTCGTCGACGTGTCGATGGACCAATTTTTTTCGTATACCAAAGTCAGCGAATCATCGACGGGTTTCAGCGTCGACACCATAGCTCCCGATTCCGATGCTTTACGGTCTATCGCCCAGACGTTGGCGACATCGAAGCGTCCTGTGATCATTATCGGCACCGATGTGTGGTCCGATCACGCCGAGGCCGCCGCCTTGCGGTTTGTCGAGGAGGCAGGCATTCCGGCGATCTCCAACGGCATGGGTCGCGGAATCATCCCCGGTGGTCATCGCTTGCTCGTGACCAAGGCACGCTCGAAGGCGTTGAGCCAGGCCGACCTGGTCATCGTGGTCGGCACCCCACTTGACTTCCGCCTCGGTTACGGCATTTTTGGCGGCAAGGAAGGTGCGACACCGGCGGCAGTGGTGCACATTGGCGACTCGGTCTCGCAAATCGCCGCGCATGTCGACGTTGCCGGTTCTGCAGCCGGCGACCTCAGCCAATGTTTCGACGGCCTGTTGACCTCCCTCCAGCAGCAGTCAGGGGCCAAACCCGATTGGTCCGAATGGGTCCAGGCACTGCGCGAGATCGTCGGCGAGGCAACCTCGCGCGACCGTGAACTGTTGACCGCGTCAGCTGATCCAATCCATCCGGCGCGCATCTATGGCGAACTGCTCCCCCGGTTGGCCGATGATGCGGTCGTCATCGGCGACGGGGGCGATTTTGTGTCCTTCGCCGGCAAGTTCGTCGAACCGAAGCAGCCGGGAGGCTGGCTTGATCCGGGCCCCTATGGTTGCCTCGGAGCCGGTATGGGCGCTGCGATGGCCGCCCGTGTGGCCAGACCGTCGAGCCAGGTCGTGCTGCTTTATGGTGATGGCGCAGCTGGTATGTCGTTGCTGGATGTCGATACCCTCGTACGACACAAACTGCCCGTGGTCATGATCGTGGGTAATAACTCGGCGTGGGGTCTTGAAAAGGGTCCGATGCAGTTCCTTTATGGCTATGACGTTGCCGCCGACCTGGCACCTCGTACGCGCTATGACCAAATCGTCACCGCGTTGGGCGGCGGTGGTGAACTGGTCACCGACCCCCAAGAGATCGGTCCGGCAGTCGATCGCGCGTTCGCTTCGGGCATCCCCTATCTGGTCAACGTCATCACCGACGTCAAAGCCATGTACCCGCGCAACACCACCGGTGTCTGACATCACGATCCGCCTCGCGCGAGCAAGCGAAGACGACTCGGTGGGTGTGCTAACCGTGGCCGGATACGACGCGGACGGCTATCTCACGCTCTCCGATGGCACACCGGACCGAGGATACGCCAGCTGGTTGCGCGATGGAGCCACCCGCGGACGCGACGGAAGCCTCATTGTCGCTGCAGACGGCGATCATTTGGTCGGGACGGTGACGTGGTGCCCGCCCGGCTCGCCCTTTCGTGAGCTCGCCACGGGCGACAGGCACGGTGAGATCCGCACCCTTTCGGTGCTGCCGGATGGCCGGGGACGTGGTGTTGGCACAGCGTTGGTGCGCAGATGCATCGAGCAGGGGCTCGACGCCGGTTTGAGTGAGATCGTGCTGAGTTCACTGCCGGAGATGTTGCCGGCTCACCGTCTATATGGGGCCCTTGGATTCGTGCGTCGACCCGAACTCGACTGGTCGCCGAATGCCAGTGTCGACCTGTGGGGGTTTTCGTTGAATCTCAATCCCGATGGCGAAGCATGAGCATACAACCGCGGATCGGTGACAAAGCGAGCATCGCGCATACGGTGACCGCCGCTGACACGGCGTTGGCGGTCGGCAGCGGTGACCTCGAGGTGCTGGGGACTCCGGTTTTGCTTGCCTGGTGTGAGGCGGCCACCTGTGTGGCTCTCGACCTCGACGGGTCTTCCACCTCGGTAGGCGCCAGAGTCGAGATCGAACACCTTGCGGCGAATGCCGTGGGCGACTCGATTAGCGTCACGGCAACTGTCACAAACATCGATCGTCGCTTGGTGAGTTTTGACGTGGCGGCCATCGACGCCCAGGGGCGGGTCGTGGGCCGGGGGCATATCGTGCGGATGATTGTCGATCGCAAGAAGTTCCTGGCACGGCTACAGCACTGAGATGGGCACCACGCGGCGCTCACCCGACCCGGATGTGTCCTTCGCCAGTGTGGGATGATTGGCGCCTCAGACTTCGAGGAGGACCCCATGTCAAAGACTGGCCGCAAGCGTCGCGCCCGCCGCAAGAAGAACGCAAACCACGGCAAGCGCCCCAACGCATAAACCCCCAAGCACCGGCTAGGACCTCATCGCACGCGATGGGGTCCTTTTGTCGTGTCTCCATGCCCGAGACGATGCTTCGCGCCGCGCTTCTGGTTTCCACCCGCAACGTCATTCATCGCGGTCGTCCTGACGCTCATCTCGTATGACGTCAGCGTCGTCAAAACTCAGCACTGCGTCACCACGATCAGCGGCGACGATTATCGTTCGGTGACCTGGATCTGGACGGTGCGGATCGTCATCAGCACGCGCTCACGTAAGGGAGCAGGTGCTACCTCGGTGCACGACCGGTTGACGAGTTGCTTGACGAGGCGCTCAAGGTCGACTTCGCTCAGGCATCCGGTGCACTCGCGGATGTGGACCTCGATCTCGTGATAAGTCGCTTCGTCGGCCTCATGGTCGAGAAATAAGTAAAGGTTTTCAAGGGCCTGCTGACAATGCTCGTCGCCGGCGCAACTCATGAAGGATCCCCCGTCACGGCCATGCCGCGTTCCCTGGCGTAATCGGAGAGCATGTCGCGCAACATTCGCCGGCCGCGGTGCAATCGCGACATCACGGTACCGATCGGCGTCTCCATGATTTCGGCAATCTCTTTGTAGGGGAAACCTTCGACGTCAGCAAGATAAACCGCGTAGCGGAAATCTTCGGGAAGCGCTTGCAGCGCATCTTTGACGTCGCTGTCGGGCATATGCTCCAGCGCGACCATCTCGGCTGACTTGAGCCCCGCGGAGGAATGAGACGCCGCAGAGGTGAGCTGCCAGTCTTCGATCTCTTCGGTCATCTGCTGGGGCTGACGCTGCTTTTTACGATAAGAGTTGATGTAAGTGTTGGTCAGGATGCGGTAGAGCCACGCTTTGAGATTGGTGCCCGGCTTGAACTGGTGGAAGGCAGTGAACGCCTTCGCGTAGGTCTCCTGCACCAAATCTTCGGCATCTTGAGGTTTGCGCGTCATCCGCATTGCTGCCGAATAAAGCTGGTCGAGGAACGGCAGGGCGTCACGTTCGAACCGGGCCTGCCGCTCTTGGGCGGACTCGGCTGCGGGATCAGTTGCTTCAACGTCAGTCATCGCATCCCAGCCTACCGCTGGTAACTGACAATCACCCATTGATGTCGTGGCAACGGATGGGCGTTCGGGACAAATCAGCATGCAAACCTCCTGTTCTTGTCAAAACAGTGACGCGGCCAGGTTTGTTCCCCGCACGGCGACCCGGAGGCTTAGGGCACGGCGACCCGGAGGCCTAGTGCATGGCGACCCGGGGTCTAGCCCAGCTCCAGCGGATCGATCAATTCGGGCCCGTTGTTGCGTACGTTATTGACCTCGGTCGAGACTGGTCTGGCATCAAGGCGCCCCGGAGCAGCGGGGATCAGCAACCCATTGAGTCCGTCGCCGTCAAGCGGATGCGGCGCCAACCACTGGGCAACGCT
>JBBSRT010000074.1:0-7978 GCA_038242765.1 Propionibacteriales bacterium | reverse complement strand
ATGTTTGGAACCCATCACGTCATACGCACCGCCGTAGGCCTTGCGCGTGATGACGGTGACCAGCGGGACGGTGGCTTCGGCATAGGCGAAAATCAGTTTGGCGCCGCGCCGGATGATGCCATTCCATTCCTGATCGGTGCCGGGCAAAAACCCCGGGACGTCGACGAAAGTGAGGACCGCAATGTTGAATGCGTCGCAGGTACGCACAAAACGGGCCGCTTTCTCGGAAGCGTCGATGTCGAGAGTGCCGGCGAACTGCATCGGCTGATTGGCCACGACCCCCACGCTGCGGCCTTCGACACGGCCGAAGCCGATCAGGATGTTTGGCGCAAACAGCGGCTGCACCTCAAGGAACTCGCCGTCATCGACGATGGATTCGATGACCGTGTGCATGTCGTAGGGCTGGTTGGCCGAATCAGGGATCAGTGTGTCAAGCGCGAGGTCGATATCAGTCGGTTCGAGGTCGACGACTTCGTCGTAGGGTGCGGGCTCCTCCATGTTGTTTTGCGGAAGATAGGAAATGAGCGCCTTGACGTATTCGATGGCGTCTTCCTCATCGTCGCCCATGTAGTGCGCGTTGCCGCTTTTGGTGTTGTGCGTACGGGCGCCGCCGAGCTCTTCCATCGACACGTCTTCACCGGTGACCGTTTTGATGATGTCGGGTCCGGTGATGAACATGTTGGATGTCTTGTCCACCATGATGGTGAAGTCGGTGATCGCGGGGGAGTAGACGTGACCGCCAGCGCAGGAACCCATGATGAGCGATATCTGAGGGATGACACCGGATGCGTGGACGTTGCGGGTAAAGATTTCGCCATACAGGCCGAGCGAAACGACGCCTTCCTGGATGCGGGCACCGGCCCCCTCGTTAATGCCGATGATGGGACAGCCGCTCTTCATCGCCAAGTCCATCACCTTGGTGATTTTTTCGCCGTAGACCTGTCCGAGGCTGCCGCCAAAGACCGAGAAGTCCTGGGCAAAAATGCAGACCTGACGGCCGTCGATGGTGCCGTAACCGGTAATGACGCCGTCGCCGAGTGGACGGTTCTGTTCGAGGCCGAAAGCGGTGCTGCGATGGCGGGCCAAAGCATCGAGCTCGACGAAGGAGCCTTCGTCGAGCAGCTGGTCGACGCGTTCGCGCGCTGACTGACGGCCCTTGGCGTGCTGTTTTTCCTTGGCACGTTCGGCCATGTCGATCGTCGCCTCGTCACGGCGCTTCTCGAAGTCGCCGAGTTTGCCAGCGGTCGTATGGAGTTCAGGAATCTCCTGAATTTGGTCTTCTGCGCTCTGATCTTCGGGCATCTGGGCTTCGCTCACGAGATTCAGCGTATCTATTGATCGACCGGCACGGTGTGTGAGGCTGGACTCATGACTTTCGATGACCTCAGCCGGCCGCCCCTGGATCGGTCGTCGCTTCGAACAGCCCTACTCGGCTGCAACAGCCTGTGGCGGGAGGTTGATGTAATGGTTGAGCTTCCCAGCACGAATGCCGAACTGGTCGATCGTGCGCGCCGCGGCGCGGCTCCGGGCACTGTCCTGGCCGTCGACTTCCAAAGCGACGGGCGCGGCCGGCGAGACCGCAGTTGGGTCGCACCGCCGCGTTCAGGATTAGCATTCTCCTTCCTTCTGCGGCCACATCAGGTGCCGATCGAGCGTTGGGCCTGGATGTCGCTGCTCGTCGGACTCGCTGTCGACGCGGCGGTCAACGCAGCCGGTGCTCCCGCAGCGCTCAAATGGCCCAATGACGTCACAGTCCATGGACGAAAGATCGCCGGCATCCTGCTCGAGCGGGTCGACACGCCTGGTGGAGCCGCATTGGTTGCCGGCATCGGCCTCAACGTCAGCACGACACGAGAGGAACTGCCGGTGAGTGGTGCCACCTCCCTGCGCCTCGAAAATGCCGACATCACCGACCGTTCGTTGCTGTTGCGCTCATGTCTGCGCAACGTCGAGGCGCTCTATCGGTCATGGACGGCTTCGGCCGGAGATCCGGCCGGTGGGATCCAGTCCTCATACGTTCGGCGCTGCGAAACCCTCGGCCAACGTGTCACCATCTTCAATCCTGACGGCTCCGAGTCGACCGGTCTCGCCGAGGCGATCGATGAGGCAGGACGGCGTGTCGTGGACGGCAAACCGGTCAGCGTCGGCGATGTCGTTCACGTGCGCCCAGCTTCATGAGAAACTTCATCGTATGACCATGTCTCGCAAGCTGCTGTTGGACGACGAGCGAATCGTCACCTCGATGCGCACCCACATCAAAGTGCTGTTCATCCCCTTCCTCATCCTCCTTGCTGCGAGCGCAGCCGCGGGGTTCCTGTATTCCTCAATCGGTGCCTATGGCGACGGTGTCGCTGGTTGGATAGTTTTGGCAGCCGGCGGGGCAGTCATCATTTTCGGAGTCGTCATACCGTTTCTGAAATGGTTGATGTGGACCTTCACCGTGACGAACAAACGTCTGGTCGAACAAAAGGGCGTCCTGACCCGAACCGGTCGTGTCATCCCCCTCAGCCGCATCAATGACGTCTCCTTCGAGAAGAACCTCAACGACCGCATCCTGGGTTGCGGCACCCTGATAGTGCACGACGCGAGCGAACAATCAGGCTTGCACCTGCGCGACATACCGAAAATCGAGGCAGTCCACCGGACGCTGACCGCCTTGGTTTTCGACAACGACGATCGAGAGTCAACAGCGGGAAATGAATCGATCTAACTCGGTCGAAGCCCTTGTCGCGATGATCCTTGAGAGCGACCTCGAATTCACCAGCGAACAGGTCGCGAGCCTCGCGTCCATGACTCGCGACGATGCGAACCGGTTGTGGCGGGCGCTCGGATTCCCCGACACGCCAGCCGAAGATGTCGGCTATGGCCAGCTTGACTTGGATGCGCTGCTCATCGTCAAAACGTCATTGGACGCCGGCGTCCTCGACGAATCGACCGTCCTGCGTATGACACGCGCGCTGGGCAGCACCATGTCGCGGCTTGCGGACTGGCAGGTCGCGACGCTGGTCGAGAGTATCGAGCAAAAGGTTGCTTCGGGAGAATCGACAAGCCGGATGCGATCGGCTGTCGACCTCGCCCATACGGTCGCACCGGCATTTGAAAAGCTGATTATCTATGCGTGGCGACGCCACCTGGCTGCAGCCGTTTCCAGATTCCAGGCACTGGGTGCCAATGATGTCGAACTGCTCACGCATGCCATGACGGTCGGTTTTGCCGACCTCGTACGTTTCACGGCTTTGTCCAACGGCCTTGACGATGCACGTTTGGCCGATCTGGTGGAACGGTTTGAGGCCGAGGTCACCGAACTCATCACGTCGGGCGGCGGTCGCTCAATCAAAACCCTTGGTGATGCCGTGCTTTTTGTCGCCGATGATCCAGAAACCGCTGCCAACATCGCGTTGGCCATCGCGCGCCAAATCGGTGCCAACTCGGCGATGCCCGACGTGCGTGTCGGTCTTGCCACCGGCTCGGTCATCAGCCGATTGGGGGATGTTTTCGGGCCACCGGTCAACCTTGCTGCCCGGCTCACCAGTGTCGCACGCAGCAATCGGGTGATCAGCGACCGAGCCACCGCGGCCAGGTTGGGAGACACATTCGTGACCCGAGTGCTGCCCGAGCGTCCCCTGCGCGGATTCGGCAACGTCGAACCGGTGACGGTGCAACGGCCCCAGCCGTTCGCGGGGCGATAGTGTTCGAGCCGTGAAGAGCCCCGATTTGACGGTCATCGGCGGTGGACAACTCGCCCGCATGATGCAGCAGGCGGCGATTGGCCTGGGTGTGCGCCTTCGGCTGCTCGCCGAGGACGGCGACTCAAGCGCAGCCCAGGTCGTAGCCGATACGATGGTGGGCGACTTCTCAGATCTTGAAGCGTTGCGCAAAGCCGCTGCCAACAGCCCTGTCATCACCTTCGACCATGAGCATGTACCGCCGGGCCACCTGCAACGACTCAATGCCGAAGGGCATGCATGTCGCCCGGGCCCCGGAGCGTTGATCTATGCCCAGGACAAAGGGCTGATGCGTACGAAGCTCGCAACGTTGGGCACGGCACAACCAGAGTTTTCGCTTTTCGACCCGGACATCGACCCCAATGGTGTCGAGAACTTCGCGGCTCGAAACGGCGGCTACCCGTTCGTCCTCAAGACGACCCGTGGTGGCTATGACGGTAAAGGTGTGTGGTTCATTTATCGTGAATCCGACGCGGCTGCGGCTTTGGCCTCGGGCCGGGCCCTGCTGGCCGAAACGAAGATCCCTTTCGTCAGGGAATTGTCTGCGCTCGTCGCGCGGTCGGCAGCGGGCGAGGTGGTGGCCTATCCGATCGCCGAGTCGGTCCAAAAGGACGGCATCTGCCATGAAGTCGTATGCCCTGCGCCAGACCTTGACCCGCGGCTGGCCGCCGATGCGCAACAGCTGGCGGTTGACCTTGCCGAAAACCTTGGCGTGGTCGGAATCCTTGCTGTCGAATTGTTCGAAACCGCCGACCGTCGGGTCTTAGTCAACGAGCTGGCGATGCGCCCACACAACACCGGCCATTGGAGCATTGATGGTGCTGTGACGAGCCAGTTCGAAAACCACATACGCGCCGTCCTTGATCTGCCGCTGGGAAGCCCGGCTGCTCGTCAGCCTTGGGCCATGATGGTCAATATCCTTGGCGACGAAGGCTGCGACCTGGAGGCCCGGCGCAAAGTCGTGATGGCCAGCGACCCGGCGGTCAAAGTTCACCTATACGGCAAAAGTGTCAAACCCGGTCGCAAGGTCGGACATGTGACGGTGTGCGGCGATGATTTCGACGATGTCGTCAAACGTGCACGAGCGGCAGCACATCAGTTTTGCGAGAGCCACAGCAGTGAAGGGAACGTCAATGACTGATCAGGTGCACGTCGGCATCGTGATGGGTTCGGATTCGGATTGGCCGACCATGGAGGCAGCAGCACATGTACTGTCCGACTTCGGCATCTCCTATGAAGCCGATGTCGTCTCGGCGCATCGGATGCCGGAGGAGATGATCAGTTATGGCCGAGAGGCCCAATCTCGCGGTGTGCAGGTGATCATCGCCGGTGCGGGCGGCGCTGCCCATCTTCCGGGCATGCTCGCGGCAGTGACGCCACTGCCGGTCATCGGCGTGCCCGTGGCACTCAAACATCTCGACGGCATGGATTCGTTGCTGTCGATCGTGCAGATGCCAGCCGGTGTGCCGGTCGCGACCGTCTCCATCGGCAACGCGACCAACGCCGGTCTGCTCGCGGTGCGGATACTGGCCGTCCACGACCGGCAGTTGACCGAGCGCATGATCGGGTATCAAAAAGATCTCGCCGTTCGCGCCCGCGTCAAGGGAGCCGCTCTGCGCACGAAAAAACACCGCTAGCCCAATAGGTCGCAGTCGATATGGTGGGAGCAGTCCGCAATTGATTTCAGGAGACCCGTGTCCGAAGCGATGTTTGCCCTTTCTGACGAGCACCGTGCGATTCGTGCGGCTGTACGAGCGGTCTGCGATGCCAAAGTCGCGCCGTTCGCCGCCGAAGTCGACGAGGATGCGCGTTATCCGCAAGAGGCACATGATGCGCTGGTCGCGGCCGATTTTCATGCGCCGCACGTACCTGAAGCCTATGGCGGCGCCGGCGCTGACGCATTGGCCACGGTGCTGGTCATTGAGGAGGTGGCACGGGCCTGCGTCTCGAGTTCGCTGATCCCGGCGGTCAACAAGCTGGGAAGTCTGCCACTCATGCTAAGCGCCTCAGAGGAGCTCAAGCAGGCTTATCTGCCGAGGCTGGCCTCAGGCGAGGGCGGTTTTTCCTACTGCCTATCCGAACCCGACGCCGGCAGCGATGCCATGGCGATGAAAACCAAAGCGGTGCGCGACGGCGACGACTACGTCATCGACGGCGTGAAGCGTTGGATCACCAATGCCGGAGTTTCGCAGTTCTACACGGTGGTTGCAGTAACGGACCCGTCCCGGCGCAGCAAGGGAATCTCGGCCTTCGTCGTCGAAAAGTCTGATGCGGGGGTCTCCTTTGGAGCCAAGGAACGCAAGCTCGGCATCCAGGGTTCTCCCACGCGCGAGGTTTACTTCGATCAGGTACGTATACCGGCAACTCGGATGATCGGAGCAGAGGGTACCGGCTTCGCCACGGCCATGAAGACCCTCGACCATACGCGCGTGACGATTGCTGCCCAGGCGGTCGGTGTGGCGCAGGGGGCTTTGGACTATGCGCTGGACTATGCGCGGGGACGCAAGCAGTTCGGTCAGCCGATCGCCGACTTTCAAGGGCTTCAGTTCATGCTCGCAGACATGGGTATGAAGGTCGAAGCAGCACGCCAATTGACCTACGCGGCCGCGGGCCGTTCCGAACGTGGCGACAAAGACCTTACCTTCTTTGGAGCAGCGGTGAAGGCCTTTGCCTCCGATACCGCGATGCAGGTCACTACCGATGCGGTCCAGGTTCTCGGAGGGTATGGCTACACCCGCGACTATCCGGTCGAACGCATGATGCGCGACGCTAAGATCACGCAAATCTACGAGGGCACAAACCAGGTGCAGCGGATCGTCATAGCGCGCCAACTGCTGTCGGGCATCCAGTCGAAACTGTGAGCACGTAGCTGAGCGTGCAGTTCGAGGCTTAGCCCGTTGGCAGCCCGTCCTGCGTGCACAGGTCGTCGATTTGGGAGGTCCGGTCCTTCTTGATCAGGTCGAACATCTTGGGCGCGCGTTCGGGATCCCAGGTGACGGCGAAGTCGCGCAGCGGGACGGTGCAGTTGAGCCCATTGCCCGACATCGATGAGGACAGCTCGAAAGCGAAACGGCCCGCGTCAAGCATGCCGACGTTGTCCCCTACGCTTAGCGACGTGGAGGCGCCTTCGGCCGTACGGAAATAGCGCACCGGATTGAGAATCGTCCACGGTGATTTCACCTTGGAGGCAATTGCGCCCAAGACTTCGCGCTGGCTCTGCACCCGTTGGATGTCCTGAGTGGCATAGGTGTGTCTGGAGCGTGAATATCCCAGGGCAGTCGCGCCGTCAGCCTGCTGACAGCCCTTGTCGATCTGCAGGCCAGCGTCCTTGTCCTTGAGAGCACGTTTTGGGCAGATCTCGATGCCACCAATGGCATCAACGACATTGACAAGCCCGCCGAAGCCGATCTCGACGTAGTTGTCGACGCGGATGCCGGTGTTGGTCTCGATCGTCTGCACCAGGAGTTCAGGGCCGCCGAGTGCGTATGCGGCGTTGATTTTCGAGCGACCGTATTTGGGAATGTCGACTTGCGAGTCTCGTGGAATCGACATGAGCAGCGTCGGTCCGCTGCCCACATGCATCAACATGATCGTGTCGGTTCGGCCACGCCCGCCGGAGTCGCCACCGGTGGCAAGCTTCTTTTGCTCCTCGGGGGTCAGACCTTTGCGGCTGTCGGATCCCACGAGAAGGAAGTTCTTCCCCAGCTGGGTCGCGGGTCTATCTCCATCGGGTTCGGCGTCGACGCGATCTACGCGACTCCATGCCCACAGCGGTACGGCGATGAGAAAAACCAGCCAGAGCGTGACGATCAGCCCCAAGACCCGCACACTTCCGCGGCCGCGGCGCGGAGCGGGCGGCGGTCTGCGCGATGAACCTCCCGGCGGGGGCAGATTCGGCGGTGGTAAATCATGGGCGCCGTAGTGAGATCCCTGACTGCTCGACGGGGTTTCGTCTCCATACAGCCATCCGTACGATGAGTCGGGCTCGGATGGTCGGCGAGGCATGCCAAGACGCTACCCGATCAGACAACCGGTCGCTGGCTACCGCTCCGAAATAGCGGAGGCCTTTCCGGCGCGTCTTTTTCGTGTGGGACAGACAGGCAGCAATACTGAGGAACGTCCTCAACCCCTCCCCACGTGAGGAATCATGTTTCCCGATCGCTCGAGCGTTTTGGCCGGCCCCACCGGTGCCGCCGAAACCGGCTCCGCGCAGGTGCGGTTCCGACGTGCCATGACTCTAATCGTCATGACCT
>JBBSRT010000073.1:0-7995 GCA_038242765.1 Propionibacteriales bacterium | reverse complement strand
CGTCGCCGCGGCTCCTTACCGTCAGAATCGGCAGCGAGACCGGCTATCACGAACTTTCAGGCACATCGGTCGTATCCACCACATACGGCCAAGATGACAAAGCATTGGCCACCTTGGGCACCGTGGGGCCGATGCGGATGGACTATCCAGGAACGATGGCCGCGGTCAGCGCTGTCGCCCGCTACGTCGGCCGCACCCTGGCCGACAGTTGACACAAGCAAAGGACTTCATGACCACCGATTATTACGAACTTCTGGGCGTCGACCGTAAATCGACGCCTGAGGAAGTGAAGCGGGCTTACCGCAAACTGGCTCGTACACTGCATCCCGATGTCAATCCGGCTGCGGATGCATCTGAGCGCTTCAAACACGTCACGACCGCGTATGAGGTGTTGTCCGACCCGCAGAAGCGAGCGGTCTATGACCGTGGCGGCAACCCGTTGAACGGCAGCGGCGGTAACAGTGGATTCGGTCAAGGGTTCTCCTTCGACGACATCATGGACGCGTTCTTCGGCGGCGGAGGTGGCGGCGCCGGACGGGGCCCAACGTCACGTATGCGCCGTGGCCAGGACGCGCTCCTGGGGATCAAGGTCGATCTGGCCGAAGCCGCCTTCGGCGTCGAACGCGAACTCAAGGTCGAAACGGCCATCGTCTGCACCAAGTGCCACGGAAGTGGTGCAGCCGAAGACTCCGAGCCGATAACCTGCCGCACGTGCCACGGGCACGGCGATGTGCAACAGGTGCAGCGGTCGCTCCTGGGCGACATCCGGACCTCTCGTCCGTGCCCGACGTGTCACGGTCATGGCACGGTCATCCCCAACCCGTGCTCCGAATGTGCCGGCGAAGGACGGGTGCGTTCACGCCGTTCGATTACCGTCGACATCCCCGCCGGAGTCGACCACGGCACCCGCGTGCAACTCGAAGGCGAAGGTGAGGTCGGCCCCGGAGGCGGGCCGGCAGGCGACCTGTATGTGGAGATCAATGTGCCCCGGCACCCTTTGTTCACCCGCAAGGGCGACCAATTGCTGTGCAGCGTGACCATCCCGATGACCGCTGCCGCGTTGGGTACGAAGCTTGACCTGCCGACGCTTGAAGCCGACCTGATCGGCGAGGACGACAAAGCCGACAGTGATGTCGAATTCACCGTCCCGCTCCACATCGAGCCGGGCACACAATCAGGTGATCGGATCACGGTGCGCGGTCGTGGCGTGCCACGCCTACGCGGTACCGGTCGCGGCGACCTGTTTGTCGATGTCATCGTCGAAACTCCGACACGGCTTGACGACGACCAACGAGGCATGCTCGAACTCCTGGCCAAGGCTCGCGGCGAAGAACGCGTCGACGGTCACTTCGGATCCGAACACCGCGGTGTCTTCGGTCGGTTGAAGGGAGCGTTCAAATGAGTGACGCCGATTGCCTCTTCTGTCGGATCGTCGCCGGCGAGGTTCCCGCAACGATCGTCGCCGAAAACGAACATACGATCGCGTTTCGTGACATCAACCCGCAGGCGCCCACACACGTCCTGGTGATCCCGCGTCAACACCACGAAACGATCGGGGCACTTGCCGTGGCATCGCCGCAGGCAGCGGCGGCGCTGTTGAGCGATGCCTATGGCGTTGCGGAGGCCGAAGGCTTCAAGGACGCCTACCGACTGGTGTTCAACAATGGCGCCGAAGCCGGCCAGGTGGTGTTCCATTGCCATGCGCATGTGTTGGCCGGCCGTAAATTCAGCTGGCCGCCGGGCTGATTTTCGGCCCGCATCGCCCTACGATGAAGGAACACATGACAGCAGACAGCGCACTACCTCATATGTTTTCGATCCCTTCGAGCGTGCCGACGGTAGCTCTTTTCGGACCGGCTGACGAATTCCTCCGAATCATCGAAGCGGAGTTCGACGCCGGCATCCATGCGCGCGGCAACGTCATCACGGTCACGGGAACGGCCGCCGAAGCGGCGCTCATCGAGCGACTTCTCGATGAGCTTGTCACTATGATTCGCACCGGGCAAGGACTCAATCGTGAACTGGTCGAACGCAGCATCACCATGCTGCGTACCGAGACGCACGAACGCCCGGCCGAAGTGCTCAGCCTCAACATTCTGTCCAGCCGTGGTCGCACGATCAGACCCAAGACTGTCAACCAGAAGCGCTATGTCGATGCGATCGACCAGCATACGATTGTCTTCGGCATAGGTCCGGCCGGCACCGGCAAAACCTACCTGGCGATGGCCAAAGCGGTGCAGGCTTTGCAGGCCAAAGAGGTCAACCGGATCATTTTGACCAGACCGGCGGTGGAAGCCGGTGAAAGTCTCGGCTTCCTGCCGGGCACCTTGAGCGAAAAGATCGACCCGTACCTGCGTCCGTTGTATGACGCTCTGCACGACATGCTCGATCCGGAGACGATACCCAAGCTTCTGACCGCCGGAACGATCGAGGTTGCCCCCCTTGCCTACATGCGTGGGCGCGCCCAACCGGTCGACGCGCCGGTCCTCACTCCGTCGGGCTATCAAGCGATCGGCTCGTTGGAAGTCGGTGACCTCGTGATCGGCAGCAACGGTATTCCGACACCTGTGCTCGGAGTGTTTCCGCAGGGTGAGAAAGATGTCTACCGAGTCACCGCGCAGGACGGAGCTTCGACGTTGGCCTGCGCTGAGCACCTGTGGACCGTTCGCACGCCCGAGGACAAGCGCGACGGTAAGGAACGCACGATGCAGACGCAGGACATGATGGCAACCTTGCGGCGTGGCCACATTCGTCGCTACGAACTCCCACTCGTCGACCCGGTTGAGTTTGAACCCCAAGACGTCCCGATAGATCCTTACGTGCTCGGCCTGCTCCTAGGCGACGGGTGCTTGACGACGATGACAACGCCTAGCTTCACCACGGCCGATCCAGAACTCGTCGAAGCGATGCAAACCCGCCTTGACGGGATCGAGCTGAAGTGCAAGAGATCCTACGATTATGTGCTTCGCCACGTCGACGGTGGAAGAGGTGGCTTACGGGTCGCGAACCCGGTCACTGTTGCCCTGCGGGGACTCGGATTGGCCGGTGCGCGGTCGTCGACGAAGTTCGTGCCGGAGTCTTACAAGCTCAATTCCGCGTGGGTACGAATCTGGTTGTTGCAGGGACTGCTTGATTCGGACGGTGGACCGGTGGGTCAACTCGGCAGAACCTGCCGTGTGCAGTACACGACGACGTCGTCCCGGCTTCGCGATGATGTGATCTTCCTAGTCCAGTCGCTCGGTGGAGTCGCGACTTGGCGTACGCGCATCGCGGAAGGACGCAAGTCCGGATTCGCGAACGGACGGCCGGTTCCGCATCGGCACGATGCCTATTGTATCGAGATCAGGCTCCCGGCCGGTATTCCGCCGTTCCGCCTCAGGCGCAAGGCAGCAACGTACGCACTCGGGGGTGGCGGCAGGCCTATGCGCTACGTCGAGAGCATTAAGGCCGAAGGCCGCGCCGAGACGATATGCATCCAGGTCGCGGCTCATGATTCGCTCTATGTCACGGAGGATTTCCTCGTGACACACAACACCCTCAACGACGCATTCATCATCTTGGACGAGGCGCAAAACACTAGCCAGGAACAAATGAAAATGTTCCTGACCCGGCTGGGCTTCGGCTCCAAAATGGTCGTCACCGGCGACATCACCCAAATCGACCTGCCAACAGGCCAGAAGAGCGGATTGCGTGTGGTGCGTGACATCCTCACCGGTGTCGACGGCATCAACTTCAGCATGCTGACCAACCAGGACGTTGTACGCCACAAGCTCGTCGGTCGCATCGTCACCGCCTACGACCACTACGAAGAGGGCAACCAGTCACGTGAACGTCGACGTTCTCAATGAGTCAGAGGTCGACGTTGACGTCGTCGACCTCACCAGGCTGTGCCGTTTCGTCATGAGCCGTATGCGGCTTCACCCCGCTACCGAGTTGTGCTTGCGACTGGTCAACAACGACACCATTGCGGTCCTCAACGAGCAGTGGATGGACAAAAAAGGCCCCACCGATGTGTTGTCGTTCCCGATGGATGAGTTGAGTCCGGGCGACGAGGACGACGAATCACCCGAAGGCTATCTGGGTGACATTGCACTGTGTCCGCAAGTTGCGATGGACCAGGCGGCCGAGGCAGGACACACCGGCCAGGATGAGATCAGCCTGCTGACCGTTCATGGCATTCTGCATCTACTCGGATACGACCACGCCGAGCCCGAGGAGCATCAGGAAATGTTTGGCCTGCAAGCGCGCCTTCTGGTCGAATGGCGTGACGTTGCGTTGGGGCTCGACCCCGAAACCCCACACTCCCGATGAACTGGACGTTGGTCGTCCTTGCCGCGGTCTTGGCGATCTTGGCCGGTCTGCTGGCAAGTGTCGACGCGGCGATTTCATCGTTCTCCAAGGCGCGCGCCGACGAGCTGGCCGGCGTCGGTCGAAGCGGTGCGGCGCGCCTGTCTCGCATCCTTGAAGACCCGGCTCCTTTCATCAACAGCAACCTGTTGATGCGCATGCTGGCCGAAACTGCCTCCGTTGTGCTGGTGGCTTTGCTCGTCGCTCAACGCGTTGGCGACCAATGGCAGCAGGTGGTCATTGCCGTCGGCATCATGGTCGTGGTCTCCTTTGTCCTGATCGGAGTCGGGCCCAGGACGCTGGGCCGCCAGCATTCGGAGACGATCGCGCTGTTCGCCGCCGGCCCGTTGCGCATCCTGACCGTGCTTCTGGGGCCGCTGCCTAAGATCCTCATCAGGCTGGGCAACGCCTTGACGCCGGGCAAGGGCTTTCGCGAAGGCCCATTCGCCTCAGAGGCCGAGGTGCGCGAACTTGTCGACTTGGCCGCCGCGAGCTCCCTCATCGAGTCCGATGAAACCAAGATGTTGCATTCGGTTTTCGAGCTCGGCGACACGATCGTTCGCGAGGTCATGGTGCCGCGCACCGACATTGTTTTTATCGAGCGCACCAAGACGTTGCGTCAATCGATGTCGCTGTGTTTGCGCAGCGGTTATTCGCGAGTCCCGGTCATCGGCGAAAACCTTGACGATGTCCTAGCGATGGCCTACCTCAAAGACATCACCAAACGTGTTTTCGACAACCGCGATGCCGAATCATCCGAACGTGTCGAATCCATCGGACGCGATTGCCTGTTCGTGCCCGACACCAAGCATGCCGATGCGTTGCTCCGCGAGATGCAGGCCGGACGTATGCATGTGGCCATCGTTGTCGACGAATTCGGTGGCACCGCCGGGATGGTAACCATTGAGGACATTCTCGAGGAGATCGTCGGGGAGATCACCGACGAATACGATGGCGAGCCCGAAGAAATCGTACGCTTGGCCGATGGTTCTGTTCGGGTGAGTTCGCGCTATGAGGTCGATGATGTGATCGATTTGTTCGGCATCGCGATCGACGACGAAGACGTCGACTCCGTTGGCGGCCTGATGGCAAAGCATCTGGCCAAGGTGCCGATCCACGGCAGCGCCGTCGAGGTTGAAGGGCTGCGGTTTGTGGCCGAAGCGCCTTCGGGTCGCCGCAACCGGGTGGCCCACGTGGTGGTGAGCCGCATCGACGGCGATGCCGGTTCGATAGCGTTGGACCATGGATCTCCCACCTGAAGACGCCAAGCTCGTGACATTGTCGCGAACATCGCGGGCCCGCGCACAGGCTGCCGAGGGTGCCGCCGTGCGCGATCGCGATGGTCGCACTTATACCGCTTCGACGGTCGCGCTCGACTCATTTGCGATCTCGGCGCTTCAACTGGCGATCGCGATGGCGGCGTCGTCGGGTGCAAATGGACTCGAAGCCGCGGCGCTGGTGACTGAGCAGGACGCGCCCTTCGACGATGACCTGTCCGTCGTCCGCGAATTCGGTGGCGAAGACGTCCCTGTTTTCGTCGCCGATGCGGCCGGCAACTCCCATACCCGGTTGGTTTCGTGAAATCGGGATTTGCGTGCTTCGTCGGCCGGCCAAACGCCGGCAAGTCGACGCTGACCAATGCGTTGGTCGGTCAGAAGGTGGCGATCACCTCGTCGCGTCCGCAAACCACGCGGCACGTCATCCGCGGACTCGTCAACCGTGAAGGTGCACAGCTGGTGCTTGTCGACACACCGGGCCTGCACAAGCCCCGTACCCTGTTGGGACAGCGACTCAATGATCTCGTGCGGACCACGTGGTCCGAGGTCGACACCGTCGGGCTGTGCCTGCCAGCCAACGAGAAGGTCGGGCCGGGGGACCGGTTGCTGATGAAGCAGCTCGGCGAATTGCGCAAGAAGCCACTACTGGCCATTGCCACCAAGACCGATCTTGTCAGTGCTGACCGGCTGGCGGTGCACCTGATGGACATCCAGAATGCCGGCGCCGAAGCCGGCGTCCAATGGACCGACATCGTGCCGGTGTCGGCTAAATCAGGTGAGCAGGTCGAGCTGTTGGTCAGTTTGTTGATCAATACCTTGCCGGAGGGACCGCAGCTTTATCCCGACGGCCACCTGAGCGACGAACCCGAAGAAACCCTGGTCGCCGAGTTCATCCGAGAAGCCGCGCTCGAAGGTGTACGCGATGAGTTGCCGCACTCGATCGCCGTGGTCATCGAAGAAATGACCCAGCGCGCGGAGCGACCCGAAGACAAGCCACTGATGGACATCAGGGCCCACATCTTCGTCGAGCGCGACAGCCAGAAGGGCATCATCATCGGCAAGAAGGGGGCACGCTTGCGCGAGATCGGCAGTACGTCGCGGGTGCAGATCGAGGCAATCCTCGGCACGCCGGTGTTCCTTGACCTACAGGTCAAGGTTGCCAAGGAATGGCAACGCGATCCCAAGCAGTTGCGTCGTCTAGGTTTTTGACACCCATGCCGAGGAGGCACTTTGAGCATGCCGAGGAGGCACTTAGGTCGCGCCGAGGAGGCGATTTGAGCACCGATCAGCCCGTGATCGACGCACCGCCCTATCGTCTTCGGCCTTTCGTCGACGGTGACAGCGAGTTGATCGAGTCCGCGTCGGCCGACCATTTAATCACCAACATCACGACGGTTCCCCCGACGGCAGATCACGATGGGGCGCTCGCGTTCATCAACCGGCAACATTCGCGTGTGGCGACCGGCGAAGGATTGTCGTATGCGATTGCACGCGCCGTCGATGATGTCTCAATCGGCCAAGTCGGCCTGACGTATCAATGTGACGAACGCGCATCGATGGGCTATTGGGTCGGCCCCGCGCATCGCGGCGCCGGAGCAGCGGCCGCGGCTTTGCGCGCCCTGAGTTGTTGGGCGCTGGCGAACCTACCGATTGCCCGAGTCGAATTGTATGTCGAGCAGTGGAACGTTGCGTCGCTGCATACCGCTGAGAACGCCGGCTTCGAACCCGAAGGCTTGCTGCGTTCGTGGCAACGCGTCGATGGTGTGCGTCGCGACATGTGGATATACGCGCGGGTCACCTGACAACCCGCGGGTTTGTGGGATCAGCGGACTTCGAAACCCGACTCGCCCTGCGGTTCTTCTATGGCGACCTCGACGTTTTCCACGGTGGCCTGGTCCGGCCCGTGCCTAGCCCAGTCGATCATGGCCTCGACGGCCTCATCGTCGCCTTCGAAAACCGCTTCGACAGCGCCGTCGGATCGATTCGAGACCCATCCGGTGACTCCTCGCGGTTCGGCCTGCTGCCCACAGGTGGCCCGAAACGAGACGCCCTGCACTGCTCCGGTCACCGCAACACGTCTTCTGATCATGTCCGTTATCCCATCAGATGCGCGGCGACGGTGCCACCGAGTTCAGTCGCCAGCTCCAGATGCTCATCGGTGATTTCACCGGTGAAACACAAAGGTTCAGCCACCTGCGTCCAGCCCAGACCGGTCGTGATGGACTCGATCGCGCGTTCGGCGCCGGAGGTGTCGTAACCGCCGTGAATCCAGTAGCCGAATGGCCGCTTTGCGGTTGGTTCGCGTACGGCGTCATACGTGGTGTCAAAAAAATGCTTCAGCGCACCGGAAATGTAGCCGAAGTTGGCTGTT
>JBBSRT010000072.1:0-7997 GCA_038242765.1 Propionibacteriales bacterium | reverse complement strand
TGTTTGGAAGCCGAATAGGTTGCTGAACCGATCTGCGTAAGCAGCCCTGCGGCCGATGCAGTCGACACAAAATAGCCTGAACCGCGCTCGATCCAACCCGGAACCAGCAGCTTGGCGGCGCGCACATGGGCCATCAGGTTGACGTCGAGCGCGCGCGCCCACTCGTCGTCGGTCGACTCAACGCCGGACCCGCCGCTGATGCCGGCATTGGCGAAGTAGAGGTCAACCGGCCCGTAGGTTGTTTGTGCCGCGGCGATCATCTTTTCGATGCCGCGGGTCTGTGAAACGTCGACACCGAGAGCCACCGCGGCGTTGGACGACTTCGCGTTGAGCCGCTCGGCCACATCAGCGACCTTCTCGGTCGCCAGGTCAGCCACAACCACGCATGCGCCGCTGTCGACGAGTCGCGCAGCGATCGCGGCGCCGATGCCTGCGCCGGCCCCGGTGACGATGGCTGTTTTCCCCTTGACGTCCATACGCGCACCTTAACGTGTGGTTATTCATCACCTGAAAATGAATTTCGGGAGCGCAAGGCAGTATGGGCGCATGGCCAAACCCAGCGACCGCGGTGCCCCCGTAGCCGGCCACTATCGGATCGACACCGGCTCTTGCGAACTCGTCGAGGACAAGTTCGGGGCAGCGGGCTGGGTCGTCATGGTCAACGGGGTACCCAGCTCGCACATCGATCCTGATCACCCGGAGCGGCTCGACTTCGAGTACATGCACTGGATGGCTTGCCTTATCGGCGACCGTTTCGAGACGACTGACAAGCTCCGAGCGCTCCACTTGGGAGGCGGAGCGTGTTCGTTGGCGCGACATGTTGCCAGTGTCTACCCGCATTCGCGTCAGATTGCCGTCGAGATTGACGGTGCGCTTTCGACACTCGTACGGCTCTGGTTCGATCTGCCACGTGCACCGAGACTACGGATCCGTGTCGGCGAAGCACGTGCGGTCACCACATCGTTGACCGCGAGGAGCCGCGATCTGATCGTGCGCGACGTCTTCGCTGGCGACAGCACACCCGCCTCGTTGACGACCGTCGAATTCACCGCGCAGGTACGACGTGTCCTCACCGAGGACGGTCTCTATCTCGTCAATTGCGGCGACAGCCCCGACCGCGACCTGCTCAAACGAGAAGCGGCCACGATCGGAGCAGCTTTCGGCCATATTGCATTTGTCGCCGATGCCACCATGTTGAAAGGTCGTCGGCGCGGCAACGTCGTCATCGCCGCGAGCGACAGGGCGCTGGGGAGCGCAAAACTGACACGCACCTTGCGCACCTCCGGCCTCCCGGCGCAATTCTGGGGCAACAAGCGGGTACGAACGTTTGCCGCGAGTGCTCATCTGTTGGTCGATTAGAGCTGGAGGCGGTCGCCCACAGGGGGCAATCACAGTCGGAATCGGCTTCTTGGAGCAGTATGCGGTGCGTTTGCCCCTCCTGGGTGTCCGCGCTTGGACTGTCCAGCCACCGCCGACCCGTTAACGCCAGGCGCCGCGCGTGTATTGCTGCGGGTACGGCGCCCCAGCAACCGCGACGCCCAGCTCGTGCGCTGCCCGCAGCGGCCAGAATGGTTCGCGCAAACCGGCCCGCGCGAACATAACCACATCAGCCGAACCCTCGGTGAGGATCGCCTCGGCCTGCTCCGGCTCCACGATGAGACCGACCGCAGCCGTCGTCACTCCAGACTTTTCGCGCACCTCATGCGCAAACGGGACCTGGTAGCCGAGCCGCACCTTGATCGGCGCATTGGCGATGTTGCCACCTGAAGAGATGTCGACAACATCGACACCATGGTCGCCAACAATGCGGGCCAAGTCTGCAGTCTCGGCGACGGTCCATCCGTTTTCGACCCAGTCCGAAGCAGAGAATCTGACGAACAACGGCTTGGTTGTCGGCCACACCGCCCGTACGGCGTCAACGACCTCAATCACGAGGCGGGTGCGGTTGGTGAACGAACCGCCGTAGTCATCGGTGCGCTCGTTGGACAGCGGTGACAGGAATTCGTGCAGCAGATAACCGTGTGCGGCATGGATCTCAACTGCATCGAACCCTGCCTGATCGGCACGTATGGCCCCCTGGGCAAACGCGTCGACAATGCCTTCGATTTCAGCGACGGTGAGCTCACGCGGCGCGTCATACCCTTCGAACGGCACGTCCGAGGGACCCACTGTCTGCCAGCCGCCGGCTTCGGTGGGGACGGTTCCTTCGCTCTCGACGAACGGCGAATAGGTCGAAGCCTTGCGACCGGCGTGCGCGAGTTGGATGGCAGGAGTGGCGCCCTGTCCGCGCACAAAATCAGTGATCCGGCGCCACGGGGCTATGTGGTCGTCGGACCAGATGCCGGCATCCTGCGCACTGATACGCCCCTCGGGCACGACCGCGCTTGCCTCGGCCATCACGAGCCCGAAGCCGCCGGCAGCGCGGGATCCTAGATGGACGAGGTGCCAGTCGGTGGGCATGCCATCTTCGGCGAAGCAACTGTATTGGCACATCGGCGCCAACCACATACGGTTGCGGATCTTCAGGTCACGAAGGGCGATTGGTTCGAAAAGTTTGCTCACATGCACATGCAACCGGTGACGCCATGCTACTTATTCCGGATGGTGGTCCGGCGCGCTCATATACCGGCGTTGCGGAGCAGAAAGTCGCGATCGGGGTTACGGCCGCCGTCGGGATCGGGTACGTCACGGACGTCGATTTGCGCGATGGTGTCTTCGAGCTTGATCTGCTTGGGCAGCTTCTTGAAACGATCATCCATGGGAATCTCCGTAGTTGCTTCCACTCTACGCCGGGGTGGCCAAAGTAGGCAGTTACGGCGCGGCACCGCCCTATGACCCAGAGGCCCGTCCCGGGGCAATCAGGCGTCAAAACACCCATAGATGCGGAGTATCGGCCTGTTCGCCCGCCCTTGTGGCCTGTGGATAAACTCTGCGCAGGAAACAACTTCTGCAGCAGTATTGGCACATAGATGCCAGCGATGCTCTCACCCACTTGGGCGGAGTTGCCCGGCCGCGTGACCTTCTGCGGCTCACGACTCGGCGGCAGCTGCGGACAGCGGTGCAACACGACAAGATCCGGCGTATGGGGCGAGGACGGTACGCCTTCCCCCATGCTGAACAAGCACTTGTCATGGCAGCAAAGCTCGGAGGCATGGCCTCGCATGGCAGTGCCGCTCAACTGCACGGATGGGAGATCGCCTTCGCCTCGCCGGTCGCATCAGTTACGGTTCCGCGCAATCGAACCGTCGGCAAAGTTAACGGCACAGACGTCTACTGGGCGGACCTGAGCAACGAATCAGGACTGGTGACGTCGCCTTTGCGCACGGTGATCGACTGCGCTCGACGTCTTCCGTTTGCCGGCGCCCTATCGATCGCCGACTCGGCGCTTCGTCACGGCGACGTCGATGCCGACAGCCTCATCGAAGCGGCGAGCCGGGTCACCGGCAAGGGTGCCGCAAGTGCTCGCCGGGTAGCAAAGCATTCGTCGGCTCTCGCGGCGAACCCGTTCGAATCGACATTGCGCGCGATCGCGCTTGATGCCGGGCTCGACGTTGTGCCGCAATTGTCGATTCCGATCGCGGGTATTGTCATCCATCCCGATGTCGTCTCGCCACTATTAAACCTGGTGTTGGAGGCTGATTCGTGGGAATGGCATGGCGGGCGTCGAGCGCACGAACGCGACTGCTGGCGATACACGATGTTGGTCGTCAATGGATGGACCGTGCTTCGCTTCACTTGGGAACAGGTGATGCTCAATCCAGACTTCGTTCGCGCATGCATCTTGGCAACCGTCGGCGACCACACGAGAGGGCAAACAGGCACAAATCATCGCGTATGAGCCTCGTCGGCTCGCGTTTGCCTCCCGTTGTGGCCTACCGGCGAGGCCGACGCCGCGAACTCGGGTGTTTTGAGGTGCTTCGAGTGCCCGCTCGCTCGATTGTCGTCGGCTTGAGTGCGACTACCTCGGGTGTCTCGCCGACGATCGCGTTGTGGTTGCCCCACGAAAGATATTTAGCGGTCAGGTTAATCGTGGTCGCGAACCGGTTACGGTTTCCCAGGCGTCACCACGTGGAGGCCGACCCAGATGGCCCACGCCGGGAAGTCTTTCAACCGCGGCAGCCCTTTGATCTGCGCCACGGCGGAGGCGCGACCGATCGTGGCCATCGTGCCCCTGTCGGAATAGACAAAAGGGCTGCGCTGCTTGCCGCGCAACTCATCGGCGATCAACGCGGCGACATAGTTGCCGCCGTGGAGCGCCGGCTGTGCCAACTGCGGGAGTTCGTCGGGACCGATCGAAACGTCACCGAAAGCAAAAACCCCCGGCAGGCCTTCGACGCGTCGTTGCGCATCGACGGTGATGCGGACGCCACGATCGCCCGGCACACCCCAGTCGGCCAGCAGTCTCGACGCCGACGCGCCGCCACCGACCACCATGATCCGGAGGTCGTTGTCGAGGCGATTGACGACGGCGTTCTCAAGAGCGGCAAATATTCTATCGCGCACCGCAAGGGCCTGAGAACACCGGTAAAGCGGCATCGAAAACTCTGCTGCACTCCGAATGTTGAGAAGACTGGCTGTCACACCCGCAGCGACGATCAGGTAGTCATAGGTGAGACTCAACCCGATGCTATTTCTGGAGCCCGTCTGTGGCGCGGCTGACGTGTCCGAACCATGCCTTCACATCGCGACGTTGCAAACACACGATGACCGCGATCGCCGCCGCAGTCCACGGCAAGCCAACGGGGAATCCGACGATCGAGATTGCCAAGGTGAGACCGGCCAATGTGAGCATCGTGAGGCGGCCGCCACTGCTGCGACGTAGCAGCGTGGCCGCCGTTGCGATCGCGGCGAGGGCCAGTAGCGCCCCAACGAGGCAGGCAGCAAAAATCACCCGGGCAAATGACGCTGCTGTCATACCGAGATCTCCGAGCACCCCGCTCTCACGCAGCAGCGGCTGATCATTGATGAGGTTGACGTAGGTGTCCGGTGCCGCGAGATAAGCAATCGCGTTTATTGCGCAGATAAGCGCCACCGGCACCGCTGCTGCCAGCGTGATGAGGCTTGCGATCAAGGCAGCTTTGGGGCGTTGCGGCGCGGAATCAGATCCCGATGCTGTGTTGTGCATCGGCGGTGCAGTCGACTCAGAAGGGTATGGCGGGGGCGAAACCGAGGATGGTGCAAATTCAGGCGTCGTCGACGGCGGCGTCGTCGCCTTCTGGGCTGGTACCGTCTTGCCGTTCTTGACCGCAAACCAGCGACGTGATTCGGGCGCCCACAGGTAAAAGCCGCACCCGATCGCTAAAGCTGCCGGCAGGAGACCCCACAGGCCGCCGGCCAAAAACAGGACGCTGGCAAAAGCGCACATGATCGTCAAAATGATGCGCGAGGGTTGATGTCCCTTCGCGGTCCAGATCGCAAAGATAATGCCCGAGGTTGCCACCGCGGCGCCGGCCATCAGCGCCCAGCGAAGCCACCCAAGCACGTCGTTAATCTGGAAACCGGCTTCGCTAAACGGTTCCTGTGCGATTAGTCGGACGATCTGTTCGCGGAATTCGATCGAACCCCAATCGGCCAGTGTCGAACCGATGCTGGTCAGTGCAATGAGGCTGCTGAAGCCGACGAACAGACAGGCAAAAGTGACCTTTTGCGGACGGATCAGCGCTGGGGACGTCATGGGCTCATCCCATCATGTGGCACCAAGCCGGGCGCCGTTGGCAGGCCACTCGACGGCACCGGCACCGGTGCCGGTGCCGGTGGGAGTCAAGTGCGGTGGACCGACAACCCGTCATCCTCGCGGTCGACCACCACGGTGTCTCCGTCGCGTATGTCACCCGCGAGCAAAGCGCGCGCCATCTTGTCGCCGATCGCCTGCTGCACGAGCCGGCGCAGCGGGCGCGCGCCATAGGCGGGGTCCCAGCCGGTGAGCGCCAACCATTCACGTGCCGCAGCGGTCACCTCGAGGGTGATGCGACGCGCTTCGAGCCGACGAGCCAGCGACTCGACCTGCAGGTCGACTATGTGGGTGAGTTCCTCGGTGCCGAGTGCATCGAACATGACGACTTCATCGAGGCGATTAAGGAACTCAGGCTTGAACGCGGCCTTGACCACTTCCATCACCGCGTCGTGCTTGGTCTTCTCATCCAGGCTCTGGTCAGCCAAAAACACCGAACCGAGGTTCGAGGTGAGGATCAGTATGACGTTGCGGAAGTCAACGGTGCGGCCCTGGCCATCGGTCAGGCGGCCGTCGTCAAGCACCTGCAGCAAGATGTCAAAAACCTCCGGGTGCGCCTTTTCGACCTCATCGAGCAACACCACCGAATAGGGCCGGCGCCGCACCGCTTCGGTGAGCTGTCCGCCCTCGTCATAACCCACGTATCCCGGAGGCGCACCGACAAGCCGGCTCACCGAATGCTTTTCGGAATATTCGCTCATGTCGACACGGATGATGGCCCGATCGTCGTCAAAGAGGAATTCGGCCAGCGTTTTCGCGAGCTCGGTCTAGCCGACGCCAGTCGGACCGAGTAACTAGAACGATCAGGTCGGCCGATCAGGATCGGCAATGCCGGCGCGCGAGCGTCGTACAGCATCAGAGACCGCGGCAACGGCAGACTTCTGTCCAATCAACCGTTTGCCGAGCTCCTCTTCCATGCGCAGCAACTTGCCGGTTTCGCCCTCAAGCAGCCGACCGGTCGGGATGCCCGTCCAGGATGCGACCACTTCGGCGATGTCGTCGGCGCCGACCTCCTCGTGCACCATCAGGTCGGCCTTGTTGCCAGAGCCGGCCGACGAGTCGGCGGCCTGGGCTTCTGCCAACGCCTTCTCCATTTGCGGGATCTCGGCATAAAACAGCCGGCTGGCTGTCTCCATATCGCCTTCGCGTTGCGCACGCTCGGCGGCGCTGCGAACCTCATCGATACGTTCCTTGATTTCGCCGACGGCATTGAGGCTTTGCTTTTCGTTGGCCCAACGTTGCTCCAGCCCGCGCAGGCGCTCCTGTTGGTCGGCGAGTTCGGCGCGCAGGCGTTCGAGACGCTCACGGCTGGCGTCATCCTCTTCCTTATCGAGGTGCAGTTCCTCCATGGTCAATCGATCAACGCTTCGACGAAGTTCGTCGATCTCGATCGGACTCGAATCGATCTCCATGCGCAGCCGGCTGCCCGCCTCATCGATCAGGTCGATTGCCTTGTCGGGCAGTTGACGCCCCGGTATGTAGCGGTCGGACAGTGTGGCGGCAGCAACGAGTGCCGCATCGGCGATCGACACCTTGTGGTGTGCCTCATAGCGTTCTTTGAGCCCGCGCAGGATCGCGATCGTGTCCTCGGCAGTGGGCTCGCCGACGAACACCTGCTGGAAGCGTCGTTCGAGCGCTGCATCCTTCTCGATGCGTTCGCGATATTCATCGAGTGTCGTTGCACCGATCATCCGCAGCTCACCGCGCGCAAGCATCGGCTTGAGCATGTTGCCCGCATCCATAGCGCCTTCACCGCTGGCACCTGCACCGACGACCGTATGGAGCTCGTCAATGAAGGTGATGACCTGGCCGTCGGAATCCTTAATTTCCTGCAGCACTGCCTTGAGGCGTTCTTCAAACTCGCCACGATATTTGGCGCCGGCGACCATGGCACCCAGATCGAGAGAAATGAGCCTCCGCCCGCGCAGCGATTCGGGGACGTCGCCGGCAATGATGCGTTGTGCGAGCCCTTCGACGACAGCGGTCTTGCCGACGCCGGGCTCACCGATGAGCACCGGGTTGTTCTTGGTGCGCCGGCTCAACACCTGGATGACGCGCCGGATCTCGCTGTCTCGGCCGATGACCGGATCGAGTTTGCCGTCACGCGCCACGGCGGTTAGGTCCACGCCATACTTCTCCAGCGCCTGATAGTTGTCCTCGGCGTCCTTGCTCGTCACGCGTGCCGACCCCCGTACGGCTGAAAACGCCGCCTGGAGTGCATCGGGCGTGGCGCCCTGGTCCAACAACAGGCGCCGCGCCGGCGACT
>JBBSRT010000071.1:0-8056 GCA_038242765.1 Propionibacteriales bacterium | reverse complement strand
GGAGAAGCAGACCAAAGGGGGTGTATGAGCCGGCGATCAACACAAAAATGTTGGCGTGGTCGAGCCGTTTGAGTCGTGCGCGCGCAGTAGCCGACCAGTGGCCGGTGTGATAAACGGCGCTGACGCCGAAAAGCAGCAACGCGCTGACCATGAACACCGCGACACCGGCGCGGACCTTGACATCGTCGGCGATGACGAGCATGACCAGGAAGCCGAAAAATGCGAGTGGCCAGGTCGCCGCATGCAGCCAACCACGCAACTTTGGTTTTATGTCATCGACGGCCTCGCGGAAACGTTCATTTGCATCCGCGACGATGCCTTCGGTGGGCGGATCTTCCATGCGCTTAGATTAGCGCCATGGCATTCAACGACGTTCTTTACGGCATGTATGAGCGACGTTTGCAAAAGATGCTCGACCGCTCCCAACTCCCGGCCCATGTGGGAGCGATCGTCGACGGCAATCGGCGGTGGGCCAAGGGGGCCGGCACCGCGGTTGACAGCGGTTATCAAGCCGGTGCCGATAAAATCGGCGAATTCCTTGGCTGGTGTGACGAGCTCGACGTGCAGATCGTGACCCTGTGGGTGCTGTCCACCGACAATCTTCAGCGGCCCGAGTCAGAACTGGTGGGGCTTTTGGGTGTTATCGAAGATCTCGTCGACAAACTGGCCGAGGCACGACTGTGGCGGTTGCGACTCATTGGCAACCTCGACCTGTTGCCCACCGACTTCGCCGCCCGGATGCGCGCTGCGGTCGACTCCACCGCCGATCTGACCCGAATGTCGGTCAACGTCTGCGTCGGTTATGGCGGCCGCCAAGAACTCACCGACGCGATGCGCTCCCTGCTGCTGGCACAGGCGGCCAACGGCAAAACTCTCGAGGAGGTTGCCCAAACGCTTGAGGTCGATCACATCGCCGAACACCTCTACACCAAGGGTCAGCCAGACCCTGACCTCGTCATCCGGACCTCAGGTGAACAACGATTGTCGGGCTTCTTGTTGTGGCAAAGCGTGCATTCGGAGTTCTATTTCTGTGACGCACTGTGGCCGGCTTTTCGGCGGGTCGACTTCTTGCGCGCAATCCGATCCTATTCGGGCCGCGAACGCCGCTACGGCCACTGATCGGGAACAAACGCCACGCGGTCGGGCGTGTCTTCGCCCGAACCGGTCCGTCTCGTCGTACTTTCGACATGTGTCACCCACCGCTCGGCTCGCCCCTGAGTCTCCAATCGGAGATGCGGCCCTCACCTACAGATAACGGGCCGGCACAGGGTGCGTGCGGGCCGCTAAGGAGACATCGTGGCTGTCATCAAACGCACCAACGCGCAGCGCCGCACCTATATCCTGGACACCAGTGTTCTGCTGGCAGATCCGGGCGCGATGACTCGCTTCGAAGAACACGAGGTCGTGATCCCGATCGTGGTCATCACCGAACTCGAAGCCAAACGCCACCACCCCGAGCTTGGCTATTTTGCCCGGTCGGCGTTGCGCTTCCTTGATGATTTGCGCGTCACGCACGGCAAGCTCGACGAGCCGTTGCCGATCAACGACGTCGGTGGCACACTCAACGTCGAGCTCAACCACAGTGATCCGAGCGCGTTGCCAGCGGGTTTTCGACTCGGCGACAACGACACTCGCATCCTTGCGGTGGCCAAAAATTTTGCCGCCGAGGGCTGCCACGTCACTCTCGTCTCCAAAGACCTGCCGATGCGGGTCAAAGCCTCTGCGGTCGGTCTCGAAGCCCAGGAATATCGGGCCGAGCTTGCGCTTGATTCGGGTTGGACCGGTATGGAAGAGCTTGAGGTCGCCGATGCTGTCGTCGACGACCTCTATGAATCATCGGTGATCGACAGTTACGAAGCCGCGGAGCTCCCCTGCCATACCGGCCTGGTGCTCTTGTCGAGCAAGGGCAGCGCTCTTGGTCGGGTGACGGCCAACAAACAGGTGCAGCTGGTCCGCGGCGACCGCGAAGCGTTTGGCATTCATGGCCGGTCGGCCGAGCAGCGCGTCGCACTCGACCTCTTACTGGATCCCGATATTGGCATCGTCTCGCTGGGTGGCCGCGCCGGCACGGGCAAATCGGCGCTGGCGATGTGTGCGGGCCTCGAAGCGGTCATGGAACGCGGATTGCACAAAAAGGTCATCATCTTCCGGCCGCTCTATGCGGTCGGCGGTCAAGAGTTGGGCTACCTGCCCGGCAGTGAAAACGAAAAGATGGGCCCGTGGGGGCAGGCGGTCTTTGACACCCTCGGTGCCATCGCGTCGGCCGACGTCATCGAGGAGATACTGGACCGCGGCATGCTCGAAGTGCTCCCCCTAACTCACATCCGTGGCCGCTCACTGCACGACTCCTTCGTGATCGTCGACGAAGCGCAATCACTCGAACGCAACGTGTTGCTGACCGTACTGTCGCGCATCGGAGCCAACTCCAAGGTTGTGCTGACCCATGATGTGGCCCAACGCGACAACCTGCGCGTCGGCCGACACGACGGAGTAGTCGCGGTCGTGGAGCGACTCAAAGGCCATCCACTGTTCGCGCATGTCACGCTGACCCGTTCGGAGCGCTCCCAAGTCGCCGCACTGGTCACCGAGTTGCTCGAGGATGTCAGTCTTTAAGACCTGGACCCGTTGGTATGGCAAAGTGACAGCGTGAATCGACGCGGTTTCAAGGCAGGGGCGGCCGGCATCGCTCTCATGCTCGCGTTTGCCACCGCATGCAGCTCCGGCGCTGCCGCCAAGTCATCAAAAATCGTGCTCAACTGGTATCTGCCGGCCGGACGCATCGACGCCCAAGCGTTGGCCTCGTCATGCTCGACGGACAAATATGACATCAAGGTACGCCAATTGCCCGCCGAAGCCGATGAGCGTCGTACAGAGCTCGTCAGACGACTCACCGGTAAAGACACCTCGATCGACCTGATCGGACTTGACACCGCGCTGACGGCGGAGTTCGCCGCCGCAAAGCTTTTAGCGCCGGTACCCGATGACCTTGAGCCGACACTGACCGAAAAGGTTTTCGAGTCGGCCCTGAAAGCGTCAACCTTTGAGGGTGATCTAGTTTCGATCCCTTGGTGGTTCGAACCCCAGGTGTTGTGGTTCCGTGCGGCTGCTGCCGAACGCGCCGGACTCGACATGTCCGAATCAGTCACCTGGGATGCCCTCATTGACGGCGCCCGCGGGGCTGGCACGACCATCGAAATCGAAAACCCGGGCCAAACGGGCATCGCGGACTGGGTCAGTGGCCTGGTCGGCGCATCGGGGGGCGCAGTCGTTGCCGGGGCGAGCCGCGACGCCAAGGTCGGCATCGACAGCGATGCCGGGCGCGAGGCCGCAAGCGTCGTCGAGCGCTATCAGCAGGCGCGAGTCGGCGGCGGCCCGACCGACGAGGCGCTCAAATCGTTTGCCGGTCCGCAAGGCGGATTCTTGCTCGCCTCGCCATCGGCGATATCGGATCCCGACGTCATCAACGTGGCCTCGGACATGAAGTGGGCGCAATGGCCGACCGTGGGAACAAGCACCGAATCGATCCCCCCGCTTCAGGGTAGGGCCCTTGCTGTGCCGTTGTATGCGCCGCATTCACCGCTGTCATTCAATGCCATCGGTTGCCTCACGTCGCCGCAGGCGATGTCCTCGATCATGCTCACCAGCGGGCACAGTTCAGCGCGCTCCTCCACGTACGAGCTCGATCAGGTCAAGTCGGGATATCCGATGGCCGACACGACGACCGCTGGTCTCAAAGGCGGTGCAGCAGTGCCGGCGACCCCGTATTGGTCGCAAATCAGTGCGGGCATCGGTGGTACCTGGTCGCCGCTGTCGACCGTGACCACAACCGACACGCCTGGCCGATCGCAGCATGTCGTCGAAGCATTACTGGCCGGAGCCCTGCCATGAGCGAAATGTTGCCATGAAGGCGTGGCGACTGGCCGCGCCGGCCTTCGTCGTGCTGGCGATCGTGACGGGCTGGCCGTTGGCGCGAGCGCTCTACCACTCGCTTTACAGCTTTCAGCTGACCACCCCAGATGATCGACAGTTCGTGTTCGCCGACAACTACATCGCACTGGCCACGAGCCCAACCTGGTGGAAGGCCTGCGCGCTAATGCTAGGTCTGGTGACCGTCTCGACCCTGATCCAGTTGGTGATCGGTTTCGGTTTTGCCAACATTTTGCGACGGGCGCTGCGACTTCGCTTTGTCGTACGGTTGCTGATACTCATACCGGTTGCGGTGATGAGTTTTGGTTCGGCGTTCGCTTGGCGTGACGCGATGAGTAGCGGATATTTGCATACGTGGTTCGGGCTCGGCGACTTCGGCGACAGCGCATGGGGTCCGCTGACGACGGTGGTGCTAGCAGAGGTCTGGCGCGGCACCGGCATCGTCACGCTGATCTTGTTTGCCGGGCTCCAACGCGTGCCCGATCAGCTCTTGCAGTCTGCGCGAGCCGACGGCGCGACCGCGTGGCAGCGTTTTTGGCGCATCGTGCTTCCGGCGCTGAGGCCTGCGGTGGCCATCGCAGTCGTGTATCGGATTGTCGACGCATTTGCCTTGTTCGACCCGATTTATGCGATCATCGACCCCGGCGTGACGTCCGAACTTTCGGTGCCTTCGACGCTCATCTTTGATGCGTCCATTAACCGATTCGAGATCGGCCTCGCCGCCGCGATGGCGGTCTTCCTGGCCGTGCTGTATGCGCTCATCGCCATCTTGTTCCGTGAAGCCTTGCGGCTGCGGAGGGCACTGTGAACCCGCCGATCAGATCACGTATGTGGGCAGCCGGCGTTGCCTTCGGTCTCGGTTTCGTGCTCGCCAACTACGGCATCCTCGCGGTCGCGCGGCCCGATCACATCGTCTGGCTTGTCGCCGCGGTCATCATGATGACCACGGGCGTTCTGGGGGTGCTCTTTGCTGATTCGCCACGCTCTTTTTCGTTGTGGGCCATCATCGGCCTCGAGATCCTGATCGGCTTCACCCTCGTGCCGCTGGCTTGGCTGTTGTCGATGGCGGTCGCACCGACAACGTTCGACCGATCCACGCTGCTGCCCAGCGACCCCACAGGTGAACATTTCGCCGACGTCATGTCCTCAGCGACGGTCCGCGGCGCTGCCCTTGACACCTTGATGGTGGCTGCCGCGGCATCGATCATCGCGCTAGTCCTGGGAGGTATGGCAGCATACGCGCTCGTCACCGCCGAGCTGCGGGGTAGACCGATTGCCTACGGGTTTGTCCTGGCGGCGATGTTCCTTCCGCTCATCACCGTGGTCGGGCCGATAGCAGAGCAATCATTGGCCTTCGGTGTGGATGGATCACGAGGAGTGCTGACGTTTGCCTATCTCACCCTCACCTTGCCGTTGGCGATTTGGCTTCTCACGCGACTTTTTCGAGCCGTGCCGTGGTCATTGCGCGACGCGGCCCGCGCCGACGGTGCGACCGCGATGCAAAGTGTGCGAAGCATCTGGCTGCCACTGGTGGCGCCGGGGGTCCTGGCGGTCACGGGCATGGTGTTCTTCACAGCCTGGAACTTTCTGCTCTTCGGTCTCGCACTCGGTGCGCCCGCCGGCGGTTCTTCCGGTGCGCGCACGGTGCCGGGTTCCTTGGCGGCGATCGGCCAGGAGTTCGCCATCCCCTCATCGGCGATGGCCGCGACCACGCTCCTGTGGTTTGTGCCGGTGCTGTTGGTCGTCGTCACATTTCAACGCCGGATTGTCATGATCCTGGCTGGCGGGAAGGCCTGATCCATGTCCGAAATCCAGTTGAGCGATGTCACTCGCACCGCGCCCCGAGGTGCGATACTTCTCGATCAGATCAACCTCAACGTGCCCGAAGGTCAATGCTTGGCCATCGTAGGCCCCGCACGGGCGGGCAAAACTCTGCTGCTGCGCATTCTTGCCGGCCTAGACGAGGCGAGCGAGGGGGAAATTCGCATTGGCGATGCCGTGGTCAATGGCCACAATCCGCGTGCCCGCGACATCGCCATGGTGTTTCAGGATTTCGAGATCTATCCCAATCTTGATGTGTTCGACAACATCGCTTTTTCTAGCAAGCTCCGCAAGGGCTACAGAAAAGATGAACTGGAGGATCGAATCACCGATGTCGCCGATCTCCTCGGGCTGGGCGAAAAGATCGATGCCAAACCTGGTGAGCTCAACGACTCCGAACGTCAACGCGTAGCGCTGGGTCGGGTGCTGGTTCGCGACGCGAATGCCTACCTGTTTGACGACCCCTTTTCGGCACTCGACGGCCGCATACGCAGTCAAGTACGGTCGATGACGTCGCAATGGCAACGCAAACTCGGCCGAACCTCGATTTTTGTGACCAGTGATGTCTCAGAAGCGTTGTCAATCGGTGACGCCGTCGCCGTGCTCCATCAAGGTTTCGTCCACCAATGTGCATCGCCGCGCGAACTTTATGAGAAGCCCGTGGACATGTTCGTTGCCAGCTTCATCGGTTCGCCGCCGATGAACCTCATACCGGCAAAGGTCCTCGACGAGGCTCTCCAATTGCCGTTTGCGCAGATCGCGCTCAGGAACGAGACTCGCAAACACCTTGGCGACCGTGACCTGGTGATTGTGGGCATTCGTCCAGAAGATTGCGGCAGCCTCGATGACGGGCCAGTTGGCAGTGCGCCGACGCTTGCCGCCACGATCGACGAGGTCGAATGGCGCGGAAGTGGTCAGTATGTTTATCTGAGTTTTGAAATGGAAGAGCAAACCGAACGACAACTCCAGGAGATCGAGGAACATATCGACTTTGACCTCTTCCAATCTCATCTAATGGCCGCTGTCGATTCGGGACGCCACTTCGAAACGGGCTCATCGATCAAGATCGCGCTCGATGTTGCCACGATGCATCTTTTTGATGCGGCTACCGGTGCACGTATCGAGTTTGATGGCACACCCTGACGTTGGTTGTCGCGGTGCGAAACTATAAAAGACGACGCCGATCGGCGCCTGCGTTGTCGACGCGCACTCTGATCGCACCCTGGCCGATCGTCCCGTTGCTGATCGGGTGCGTCTTCCTGTGCCTGTATGCCGCGCTCGCACTCATACGTTTTCATCGTTTTGCGCTCAACTCGTGGGACAACGCGATCTTCGAGCAGGCGATCAAGGCCTATGCGCACCTGGACGCGCCGATTGTGCCGATCAAGGGTCCCGGTTTCAATCTGCTGGGTGACCACTTTTCGCCGATCATTGCGCTTGTTGCTCCGTTTTATCGGGTCGCACCCTCAGCGCAAACGGTGCTGCTGGCCCAAGTGGTGCTGATTGCGATCTCGGTGGTGACCATCACCGGACTTGCAATGCGTCGCGTCGGCCGGCTCTCCGGTATGGCGATCGGTGTCGCCTACGGGTTGTCGTTCGGGATTCAGGCCGCTGTGCAAGCCGAATTCCATGAGGTGGCTTTCGCGGTGCCGCTGTTGGCGCTGGCGGGCGCGGCATATGTTGACCGCCGATGGACGCAGGTGGTGCTGTGGTCGTTGCCGTTGCTGTTGGTCAAGGAGGATCTTGGATTGACCGTTGCCGTCATCGGTTTCGTGCTGTTCTTGGCCGGTCATCGCCTTCGCGGTGCCGGTTTGGGGGGTGCGGGAGTGGTTGGCGCGCTGCTCGTGTTGCTGGTGATTGTGCCGCATTTCAACCCGTCCGGCGGTTATGACTACACCGCAAACGTCGGTGGCAGCGGCGGCGTTCTTGGCACGTTGCTTACCGGCCTGGGGCAGAAGGTGTTGACGGTTGTGCTGACGTTGGGCATCACCGGTTTTCTGGCATTGCGTTCGCCATGGGTGTTGCTGGTCGTGCCCACCTTCGCGTGGCGTTTTGTTGGCGAAAATTCCTACTATTGGGGAACGAGTTGGCATTACTCGCTGACGCTGATGCCGATCGTTTTCGTCGCGATGATCGACGGGGTCGTTCGCATCCGGCAATCGGGGTTTTCCTGGTCGAAGGCCTATGCGGGCTGGTCGGCGGCGATATGCCTCGCGGTGGCGTTGGCGATGCAACTGCATTCGCCGCTCGCCGACCTCTTGCACACCACCACCCCACCCGCACGTGCCGAAGCCGCCCGCAACGTCTT
>JBBSRT010000070.1:0-8155 GCA_038242765.1 Propionibacteriales bacterium | reverse complement strand
GATCGAAGAAAGCGGCCGGTTTGCCCGTTGTGATGGTCATTGCGATCAGCATAGGGCCCCGGTTGTCCACAGGTCACGGGCTCGCCGTCGTTGTCCACAGGCTCGTCGCGAGGTGGTTTTGCGATCAGCGCGTTTCGGCGATTCTGGGACGCATGCATCCAGGGCACGCCAAGGAACAAGCCGCACCGCTGATTGTCACCGCCGATGAGCAGCTGTTGGAGGAGATAATGCGTTTATGCGCCGCGGTCGGTGTGACGCCGGTGCTTGCAGGCGACATTCCGGCTGCTCGCCGCGCATGGGGTGAGGCCTCCCTCGTGATGGTCGGCGCGGACCTGGCGCCAGCGTTGGCGCATTCGGCTCCCGGACGCCGCGAAGGCGTCATCGTGGTGGCCCACACCCTCGGCACGCTCATCTGGTCGGCGGCGGTGCAGTTGGGGGCCGAACACGTGCTTCAACTGCCCGCCGATCAGGGCGAGTTGATCGAGGCACTTGCCGGCGCGATGGACGGCCGCAGCGAGGCCTGCCTGGTCGCCGTCATCGGTGGCGTCGGCGGAGCCGGCGCGTCGACGTTTGCCGGCGCACTGGCATTGGCCGCGGCCGGCAGGGGCTTGCACGCGCTGCTTGTCGATGCAGATCCGTTCGGAGGCGGCATCGACATACTCATGGGCAGCGAAGACGTCGAAGGTTTGCGTTGGCCCGATGTTGCCAATGCGCAGGGGCGCATCAGTGGTGACTCGCTGCGTCGGGCGTTGCCACTGCATGCGGGGCTTTCGACCCTCTCCTGGGACCGCGGTGAACACCTCGAGGCTAATCCGGCCGCAATGCGGTCCGTGCTGGCGGCCGGTCGACGCAGTTTTGAGGCCATGGTCGTCGACGTACCGCGAACCTTCGATGAGACGACGCTCGAGGTGGTGTCGCGCTCGATATTGACGATAGTGGTCCTACCCGAAAACGTGCGAGCACTCGGCTCGGCGATGCGGATGCTCGGTCGCCTCCAACAGGCTGCCGGCGACGTTGCCGTGGTGACCCGCACCCAGCCGCACGGCCTGAACGGTCAACTCCTAGCTGCTCGACTGGGCGTGCCGCTGCTTGCTCGGGTGCGAAGCGACAGACATTTGTCGGCCGCGATAGATGCCGGCTACGGGCCGCTGGCCGGGCGTACGAAAGCATTGCGGCACGGTTGCAGCAAGGTGTTGGACACCCTGGGACTCGAAGCGGCATGAGCGCGTCGCCGCAATTGGCAGCGCGCATCCGGCGCAAACTCAGCGAGGTCTCGGCCGAGCCGAGTGCGCAAACCGTTGCCGCACTACTGCGCCAAGAAAATGAGCTCCTGGGGGACAGCTTGGTGCTCGAACTCGTTGACGAACTCCGTCGCGACACCGTTGGCGCCGGGCCGCTCGACGAATTGTTGCGCCGCCCCGACGTCACCGACGTGCTGGTCAATGGCGCCGACGAGGTCTACATCGACGGCGATACCGGCCTTCAACTCACCTCGGTCCATTTCAGTGACGATGAAGCAGTTCGCCGCCTCGCCCAGCGGCTTGCCTCTCAAGGTGGTCGCCGACTCGACGATGCGCGACCCTTCGTCGATGTGCGGCTACCCAACGGCATCAGGCTGCACGCGGTGCTCGCACCGATCGCCCGTCCCGGCACGTTGATCTCACTTCGAGTACCGGCCCGGGCGGCGTTTCCGCTGGAAAAACTCGTCGAGAGCGGGTCGATCAGCACACACGGAGCAACATTGCTCAAAACCCTTGTCGCCTCGCGGGCTGCATTCTTGGTGACCGGCGGCACCGGCAGCGGCAAGACCACACTGTTGGCATCGTTGCTCGGCCTTGTTGATCCCGATGAGCGCATGGTGATCGTTGAAGACGCCACCGAATTGCGTCCGGCTCATCCTCATACCGTCGGACTGGAGAGCCGCGCGACCAACGCAGAGGGCGCCGGCGCCATTGATTTGCGCGACCTTGTACGCCAAGCCCTGCGGATGCGGCCCGATCGTTTGATCGTGGGCGAGGTTCGCGGTGCCGAGGTTGTCGACCTGCTGGCTGCACTCAATACCGGACACGAGGGCGGCTGTGGCACGTTGCATGCCAATTCTTCGGCTGATGTGCCCGCACGCATCGAGGCGCTGGGAATCGCCGCCGGATTGAGCCGTATGGCCGTGCACAGCCAGCTTGCCTCGGCCATACGGGTTGTGGTGCATCTGCGTCGCGGACGTGACCGGGTGCGACGACTCGCCGAGGTTGCTGTCCTGCGTGACGCCGGCAATGGCATGGTCGCCACGATCCCGGCGGTCCGGTTCGACGGCACCAATCATATGAGTGTCGACAGCGGATTCGACGACCTCGAACGCATCATCGGTGACGGCGGGCTCCCATGATCATGGTGCTGCTGAGCGCGACCTTCGTCACGGCCGCTGTTTTGGTCATCTGGCCGCGACCGGAGACACTCCTGTGTTGCCGCCTGGGCTTGATTGATTTCACACCCGTGCGCGTGTCCGGCAAAGTGATGGCGGGAGGGGTTTCGGCCCTGACCGCCTGTGTGGCCGTGGTGGCCTTCGGCGACCAGTTTTCGCACGTGGTGGTGGCTGCGACCGGCGGCGGAGCCGCATGGGCCGGGTGGTATTTCCACCGACAGCGGCGTGAACGCAACACTCGAGATCTTTGGCGAGCCGAGGTTGCCGAAGCAATCGATGCGCTGACTTCCGAGTTGGAGTCTGGCGTCATCGCCAGCCGTGCGCTGCGATCGATAGCTCGCGATTGGCCATTTTTTGCATCGGCGGCATCGGCGTCACAGCTCGGCGGAGATGTTGCCGAGGCGTTGCGCATCGCCGCTCGTCAACCCGGTGCCGAAGCGCTGAACCGGCTGGCGGCGGCGTGGCAGATCTCTGATCGCGCCGGATCATCCCAGGCTGACATCCTCGACAAGATCGGTGAGTCTCTTCGCGACGAGCGCGACCTGGCACGCGAGATTGCGGCCGGCTTGGCACCATCACGAGCGACGGCACGCCTCCTTGCTGCGCTTCCAGCGCTGGGTCTGTTACTGGGCTCGGGAGTGCGCGGCGATTCGCTGCATGTCTTGGTGGGCACCACGATCGGGGCGCTCTGCCTAGCCGCCGGGGTCGTTCTGGCAATCGTTGGCATCGGCTGGGTCGAACATTTGGCTACGAATGCGGAGCAGTGGTGATCGGTGATTCTCGCAGCACTGATGGCCGCACTTGCGACGTACCTTGTGATATCACCGGTGCCTTCGACCGTCCGCTTCGCCACCGCACCGAGCCGACTGCGGCCCAAAATTCCCGCCGCAATCACCGTGGCGCTTCTGGTGGGGTTGTCGAGTCTGCTGCTCCTCGGGTGGCCGGTGGGCATGATCGTGGGGCTTGTTGCGGCCCCGCTGGCAGCACGCGCCGTGGGTCGACTCGAGTCTCGTGAAGCCCGCCGTCGCCGTGAATCCATCGAGCGTGATCTGCCGCTTTCTCTCGACCTGACCGTTGCTGCCCTCGAATCCGGTCAGGCTCCGGCGGCGGCTCTGCGTCTGGTCGGTCAAGCGGTGGGCGGGCCGCTGGGTGATGACCTGACCGGCATCGCCAGTCGGCTCGATATGGGTAGCGACCCCGAAGTCCTGTGGGCGGACGCAGCGCAGCAACGCGAGCTCGCCCCGCTGAGTCGCGCTTTTGCACGCGCTGCACGTTCTGGTGCCTCGACAACACGGGTTTTACGACGTGCCGGCGTCGAGATGCGTCAGCAGCGCCGAGCTGCCGCACAAGAGAAGGCGCGCAGTGTCGGTGTTAAGACGGCAGCGCCGCTCGGGCTGTGTTTTCTGCCCGCATTCGTCCTCATCGGCATTGTGCCGACCATCATCAGCGCCTTTCAAGGCATCTCTTGGTGAATACCCGTGCCCTGGTCGATCGTCCCCAATGCGGGCCGCTGTGGCGGTTGTCCACAGCCGACGATTTGACGCAGCAATTGCACTTCACGCCGGGACACATAACCAGTAAGGAATTGTCCTACTGATGAGGAGAAAGCAATGAAGAAATTGTTCTCGGCGATGAACGACGCCGGCATGTCAACGGCCGAATATGCCGTCGGCACCGTCGGCGCATGCACGATTGGCAGTGTGCTGGTCAAGGTCGGCCAGTCGGAGTGGTTCGGTGATCTGGTCCGCGACGTGATCGAGAAGATCCCGAGCATTCTGCCGTTTTGAGTCGATGCCGGGGCGGCCCCTACAAAGTCGCCCCCGCCTTCTATACAGGGAGGCCGCTCATGGCGGGTTGGAAAGAAAGAGGAATGGCAACGGCCGAATACGCGACCGGCATTGTCGGCACTGTAGTGATGGCCACCATTTTGTATCGGGTTACCGATGACGGGTGGTTCTTCGACCAAATGGTTGACATCTTCGGCAGGGTCCGCACCGTGCTGCCGTCATTGTCGCCCAAACCGGATTGGCGTTGGCCATGGTTCATGTGAGGGCAGGTGACAAAGGCATGGTGACCGCCGAATTGGCGATGCTGATGCCCTTCGGTATGGCATTGGGTTTCCTTTTGCTGTGGGTCGTGTCGCTGGGTGTCACACAGGTGCGTTTGGTCGACTCATCGCGCGAAGCGGCGCGCATGCTTGCCCGTGGCGATCCGCCCGCACAGGTCAAAAAGGCAGCCCTTCGCCACGCGCCCGCGGGAGCGCGATTGCGGTTTTCGGACAAAAACGGTTTTGTCACCGTCACAGCCGCCACCGCATCGAGGATGGCCTTACCAATGTTTGCCCACGTCGGCTCGATCAAACTTGAAGCGCGGTCGGTCTCGGCAATGGAGAAGACACCATGAGCCTTCGGGAACGCGGATCCGTGACGGTCTATGCGCTCATTGCCAGTGCGGCGTTGAGCTTGGCGATGCTCATCGCCGCACAGGCAACGTCGGTGATTCGCCTGCAACATGAAGTGGCTGCTGCGGCCGATCTGGCTGCTGTCGCTGCCGCAACCAAAATCGTCGAAGGCGGTGATGGCTGTGCCGCCGCGCGCGAGATAGCTCGCCGCAATGACGTACACCTCACGAAGTGCCAGCTGTCTTACGAAGTAGCCACGGTGACCGCGCGCGCTGCGACCGCGAAGATGTGGGGCAAGCGCTTCGTGGTCCAACGAAGAGCACGAGCTGGGCCTGCGGACTATCTGGTCGATCCTTAGGCACGGGCATCGGCCAGCAGCGCATCGAGCAAGATGATCGCGCCGACCTTGTCGAGAGGCTCGTTGCCATTGCCGCACTTGGGGGAGTGCACACACGAGGGGCAACCGGTCGAGCATTCGCACGACTTGATCGCTTCACGCGTGACGTGGAGCCATTGTCGGGCGACCTCATATCCGCGTTCAGCAAAACCGGCTCCGCCGGCGTAACCGTCGTAGACAAAGACGGTCAGCAGGCCGGTGTCGGCATGCAGAGCGGTGGACACACCACCGATGTCGAGGCGGTCGCACGTGGCCAGCAGCGGCAACATACCGATTGCCGCATGTTCGGCGGCGTGGGCCGCTCCGGGCACGTCTGCGGCCTTCAGCGTTTCGCTGACTGCTTCGGCCGACAGCGTCCACCAGACAGCCTTGGTGCGAAGTGAACGCTCGGGCAATTCCAGTGGTTCCTCGCCCAATACCTCACCCGAACCACTGCGACGCAACAAAAAGGACACAACTTGGCGGCTGACGTCGACGGCGCCAAAATGAATGGCCGCATGATTCCATCGCCGCGTTGCGTTTTCTTCGACTATGGCGATCTCGGTGACGGTGCGCGCGGTCGTCGAATAGTCAGGATCCTCGCGGCGGACAATGGCACAACCGCCCTCCACGTCGTAGTCCTCGACAAGGAACGTCTCGCCCTGATGCACGTAGACCGCGCCCTCATGCACGGTCGAATCGGCCGACGCAGCATCGACCGTGCCGATCAGTCGGCCGGTCGTCTCGTCGGCGATCTGCACTGGCGATCCGCCGCTGGAACGTATGTCGGCCAAGTTGCTAGCGCGCTCGCGTTTTGTCCAGTACCAACCCGTCGAACGTTTGCGCAACCAACCGGCCGCAGCCAACGCTTCGGCTCCGGCGCGACTTCGTTCGCCAAAGAGGACAAAGTCGTGATCGTTCAGCGGCAACTCTTCGGCAGCGGCAGCCAGATGCGGTCCGAGAACGTAAGGGTTCTGCGGATCGAACACACTGGCCTCGACCGGCGCACCGAGCAGTGCTTTGGGATGATGCACCAAATAGGTGTCGAGCGGGTCATCGCGGGCGATCATCACTCCTACCGAAGCCTGTCCGCCGCGACCAGCCCGGCCGAACTGCTGTTGAAGAGCGGCCCTGGTGCCGGGGTATCCCACGCTGATGACCGCATCCAGGCCAGCGATGTCAATTCCTAGCTCGAGTGCATTCGTGCTCGCCAATCCAAGCAGTTCGCCGCTGCGGAACGTTGCCTCCAAAGCACGGCGGTCCTCTGGCAGATAGCCACCCCGATAGGTCGCCACCCGAGTGCTGAGTTCGGGATCGATCTCCCCAAGGCGCCGCGCGGCGCTGACGGTCACCGTTTCGGCGCCGCGACGAGAACGTACGAAAGTCAGCGTCCGCACACCGTCGACGACAAAATCAGTCATAAGCTCGGCGGCCTCGGTGATTGCCGAACGTCGTACGGGCGTCTGCGTTGCATCGAAACCCCGAAGTAGTGGTGGCTCCCATAGGCCGATTGCCTTTGGGCCATGCGGGGAGCCGTCGTCGGTGACTGAGCGCAGTCTCAGACCAGTCAGGCGGCCGGCGAAGACCTCTGGCTCGGCAATGGTTGCGGACGCGAGACAAAAAATTGGTGCGGCTCCATAATGGGCGGCGAGGCGTCGGAGGCGTCGGATGATCTGTGCGACATGGGCACCGAACACACCCCGATAATGGTGGCATTCGTCGATGACGACATACCGCAAACCGGCCAGCAATCGAGCCCAACGCGCATGTCCGGGCAGGATGCTGTGGTGGAGCGTGTCCGGATTGGTCAGCACGTAGTTCGCGTGATCGCGAGCCCAGATGCGTTCTTCGCGACTGTTGTCGCCGTCGACCGCGGCCGCGCGGCACAGGTCGTGCGCGGCGCCCAGACCCACGAGTTGGTCAGCGGCGAGGGCCTTGGTCGGCGAGACATACAAGACGGAGGGCGCCCGATGGCCATGTAAAGCGCTACCGCCGCGGCCGGCAACCAGGGCGCTCAATGCAGGCGCCTGGTAGGCAAACGACTTACCTGAAGCCGTGCCTGTCGAGATGACGACATGGGTGCCCGCATGTGCCAGATCAGCCGCTTCGACCTGATGCGACCACAGATGGGTGACCCCGCGGTCGCCATACATCGCTTTCACTCCCGGAGCGACCCAGCTGGGCCATGGGGCGAAAACGGCGTGCCGCTCTGGGATCTGCGTCAGGTGCACGAGCCGTTCGGAACCGCCTGGCGATTCACTCAACGCAATGAGAGTGTCGACGGGCGTCATTGGCGAAGTCTCGCAGAATGGCGACGGTGATCGTCACCCGCGGCAGCCGTGGTCTAATAAGGAAGCCAAGACAGGGGGATGATGGAACTTTCATTGAACTCGCGCACCGAGGGAGTCTTCGATGTCGTCGAAGTCGGTGGCGAGATAGACGTCTACACCGCGCCGAAGTTACGCGAAGCACTTGTCGATGCCGTCGAGCGCGGCCACAAGAGGTTGATCGTCGACGTCGAGCGGGTCGATTTTCTCGACTCGACCGGACTTGGCGTCCTCGTCGGCACGCTCAAACGGGTTCGCGCCGAGGACGGTTCTCTCGACATCGTATGCACGCACGAACGGTTACTCAAAATCTTTGAAATAACTGGCCTGGACAAGGTTTTTGGGCTGCACTCGACGGTCGATGAGGCGATTTCGTCGCACGACTGACCGTGACATCACTCGAACGACCTGCGCCGGCTCGCAGAAGCCCCCATACCCCGGTGTAATAAGCGCCGCCGCGTGATGGTTGTCTAGCACACGGTAAAGGCATTCCACACAATCACGGAGGAAATTCGATGGCCGACGCGACTTTGGTTGCGGCAGGTGCAGACCTCTCTCTCTCCGACAACAACTTCCTTTTGGTCGCTATTGTTGCCGCAGTCGGAGTCGTCTGCCTCGTCATGGCGGCAGTG
>JBBSRT010000069.1:0-8174 GCA_038242765.1 Propionibacteriales bacterium | reverse complement strand
CGCTTTTGTCTCCGCAGTTTGGGCCGTCGGTTGGTAAATCGTCTACATCAGCTCCTACTATTCGGTGATGACCGAATATGGCGAACTGATGCCGGTGAAGTTTGTGGACGGCCTTCACCACGACTATTGGCGGGTTGATCCAGACCGGTTGCGGATGGCCCTTTCCTGAGGGCTAATCTAGCCACCGACAGCGTTTTGTCGACGAAATTGGTGAGGTACGTCACAAGTGCCAACGCTCGATTTTGTTCTTGGCTTCACAAACTCGTAAAGTGATCCGTGGCAGGCGCATGACTTTTCGGTGACAGCCGAAAAATTCCGGTCATGTGTCGCAGGAGCACAGTGACACTTTTACGAACCTCAGCGAACTCAGCTGCCCAACGCATCCCTGATGCGACCGTGGCGAGACTCCCGCTCTACCTTCGGGCGCTCGTATCCCTGGCGGACCTCGGGATCACCACCTGTGCCTCCCAAGAGCTCGCCGAACGTGCCGGTGTCAACCCGGCAAAGCTCCGCAAGGACCTGTCGCAGTTGGGTTCCTACGGCACCCGCGGAGTCGGCTACGACGTCGAATATCTGCGTTATCAGATCGCACGTGAAATTGGTCAGACCCAGGACTGGAATGTTGCCATCGTGGGTGCGGGCAACCTGGGCGAAGCGCTCTCCAACTATGGCGGCTTCACGACCCGCGGAATCCGCATCGCCGCCCTGGTCGACGTCGACCCCGTCCGCGTCGGTCAACACGTAGGATCGCTGACCGTCAGCGGGTTTGACGATCTAGAATCGGTCGTCGCCTCGAACGAGGTGTCGATTGCGATCATCGCAACGCCGGCCGCGGCAGCCCAGGTGGTCGCCGACCGCCTCGTCGCGTGCGGCATCACCAGCATTCTCAACTTCGCGCCTACCCTCATCTCGGTCCCCAAAAATGTCGACGTCCGCAAGGTCGATCTGGCGATCGAGCTACAGATCCTCGCTTATCACGAACAGCGCAAATCACTCGCCGAGACGGTGGTGGGCCCGTGAGCTTCCTCGTCATTGGTCTGTCCCACAAGTCGGCCCCCATCGCCGTGCTCGAGCAGGCAGTGCTTGACCACGAAGCCGTGACCAAGATGCTGCACCGCGCGCTCGACAGCGACCATGTCAGCGAGTCGGTCATCGTGTCGACCTGCAATCGCGTCGAGATATATGTCGAAACCGATCGTTTCCATGGGGGCGTCGAAGAGATTTCCGCGATGCTGGCCGACCAGGGCAACCTGCCACGGGAGACCTTCATCAAGCACGCCTATGTGCACTACGACGATGCTGCTGTGGCGCATCTCTTCTCCGTAGCCACCGGGCTCGACTCGATGGTGGTCGGCGAAAGCCAGATTTTAGGTCAGGTGCGCACCGCTTTGCAGGGTGCGCAAGCCGAGGGGACCGTTGGGGCGCTGCTCAATACGTTGTTCCAGCAGGCTCTTCGCATCGGCAAACGCGGTCACGCCGAAACGGGCATAGACCGTCTGGGTGCGTCGGTGGTGAGCAAGGCCCTGGACCTAGCTTCGGGTGGTCTGGTTGGTGCGGACAAGCGTTTCCTGGTCGCCGGAGCGGGCTCGATGGCCTCACTGGCAGTGGCGACGCTGCTCAAGCGAGGGGTCCGGACCAATCAGGTCACCGTTATCAACCGCACCCGCGAGCGCGCCGACCGTTTGGCTACGACGCATGGAGTCAAGGTTGCCGACTGGTCTGAGATCGAAGCCGGGCTGCGTGGTGCCGACGTGTTGATCAGTTGCACCGGCGCCAACGGAATAGTTTTTGACGCTACTGGCATCGAGCGAGCCATGGGTGGGCGTGACGTCACACTGATCGACTTGGCGCTGCCGCACGACATCGAACAATCGGCGCAACTCCAGGACCGTCTTGTCCTCATCGATATCGAGATGTTGGCCGACTCGGTGGCTCAGACTGACATTGCTAATGATGTGGCGGCGGTGAAGGCGATCGTGGCCAGCGAAGTGGCGGGTTTCCTCGTTGCACGCACCGCATCACAGGTCACGCCGGCGGTTGTCGCGTTGCGAGGCATGGCCACCGAGGTTGTCGACGCCGAGCTGCGTCGTCTGCACTCACGCCATCGCGACCTCGATGACACGCTGAGCGCCGATATCAACCAGACGATGCGTCGCATCGCCGACAAGTTGATCCACAACCCGACCGTACGGGTGCAGCAACTGGCCGCCGGACCCGATGGACTCTCCTACGCCAACGCACTTGCGGACCTTTTTGCACTCGATCCGTCAGCGGTCGATGCGGTCACGCGTATCAACGACGTTGGGGGCCAATCGTGACTACGAATGCTGGGTTAACCTTGAAGATTGGTACCCGAGCCAGCGCACTCGCGGTCGCCCAATCGACGATGATCGCCGATCGATTGAGCCAGGTCAGCGGACGCACGACACAACTCGTGCCGATCATCACCGAGGGCGACCGGAGCTCAGAACCGCTCACACAGGTCGGTGGCACGGGAGTTTTTGTCTCGGCGTTGCGTGAGGCGCTGGTGGCGGGCCAGATCGACGTTGCCGTGCATTCGCTCAAAGACCTGCCGACCACGCCCGACCAACGTTTGGACATTGCAGCGATACCGGCACGTGAAGACCCGCGGGACGTCGTCATCGCTCGAGACGGGCTGACGTTGGCCGAGCTCACAGCAGGATCGCTGGTTGGCACCGGCTCCCCGCGTCGTGAGGCGCAACTCAATGCGTTGGGCCTCGATGTCAAGGTCGTCGGTCTTCGCGGCAACGTTGACACCCGCATCGGCAAAGTCACCGGCGGACAGCTCGATGCAATCGTGCTGGCACGTGCTGGTCTTGCCCGCCTCGGCCGGCTCGACGAAATAACCGAGGCCCTTGACCCCTTGCAAATGCTCTCCGCTGCCGGTCAGGGCGCACTGGCATGCGAATGTCGGGCCGATGACCACGAAGTGGCTGGCATGCTCGCCCATCTCGATGACTCCGAGACGCGCATCGCCGTCACTGCCGAACGTAGCCTGCTGGCCGCACTTGAAGCCGGATGTTCAGCCCCGGTCGGTGCTCTTGGCGAGGTCGTCGAAGGCGAAGACGGCCTCGAGTTGTGGCTGCGTGCCGTAGTCGGAGACGTTTCGGGAGCACCGTCCATACGAAGATCCATGACCGGATCACCCAGCGATGCCGCAAAAATCGGCGCAGCGCTTGCTGCCGAGATGCTCGCCGACGGCGCCGCGCAACTAATGGCAGGAATTTCATGACAGCTCAACCCCTACGGCGGACCAGGAAGAAGAACACTGTGACAACCTCCACTGCGACGAGAGCAGAATCTCTCGCACCGAAGACTGCCCGCACGCTCGCCAAGTCAGTTGCCAAACCTCAGGTCGGCTACGTCAGTTTTGTCGGTGCAGGGCCTGGCGATGCAAGTTTGTTGACGGTGCGCGCTGCCGAACTCCTGGCCGCCGCCGACGTCGTCATTACCGAGCTTCCCGAACAGGTCCAGCTGGTGACCAACGATGCGGAGATCGTCGATGGTGGGTTCAGCGACGACGGCTCGGTGCTTACGCATGCGAGTCGAGCCAAGCTCGTCGTCAAGCACGCCAAGGGCGGCAAACATGTCGTGCGTCTACTCGCCGGCGATCCATTTACGTATGCGACGGGCCCCGAAGAGGCCGCTGCCGTGCGCAAAGCGGGGATCGGCTTCGAGATCGTGCCCGGTCTCTCGTCGGTCACCGCGGTGCCGGCCTATGCGGGTGTTCCACTGACTACCCGTACACACCGCGACGTCTCGGTCGTCAATGTCGCCGACAACAAGATCGACTGGTCGGCCCATACCGGCCACCAGACGATTGTCTTGCTGGCAGCGGTCGAAAGGATTGACGAGGTGGCTCGCGGCCTGATCGAAGCCGGCCGCGATGGTTCGACCCCAATCGCCATCACCGCCGTGGGCACCACCACGAGGCAGACGACCTTGGTTTCAACGCTCGACGCTGTTGCCGCCGAGGTGGCTGTAGCGGGGATCTCGTCGCCAGCGGTCACCGTCGTCGGCGATGTTGTTGCGCACCGCGAGGTGCTTTCGTGGTTTGAGACCAAGCCGCTCTTCGGTTGGCGTGTGCTCGTGCCGCGCACGAAGGAACAGTCAGCCGGACTGGCGAGCCGTTTGCGCGGCTATGGCGCCGTATCCGAAGAGGTCCCAACGATCTCGGTTGAACCGCCACGCAATCCCCAGCAGATGGACAAGGCTGTCCGCGGCCTCGTCGAGGGCCGTTAGGAATGGAGCGTCTTCACCAGTGTCAACGCTGTGAAGGCGGTGCGTGAAAAGTTCGAAGAATACGGTTTGGACGCGCGCGCCTTCTCTGGTCTCAAGATCGCCGCTGTCGGCGACAAGACTGCAGAGGCGATTGCCACCTGGGGCATCCGTCCCGATCTGATGCCCAGCGGCGAACAATCAGCACGCGGCCTGCTTGAAGACTGGGCCCCCTATGACGATCTGCTTGACCCCATCAATCGGGTGTTCCTGCCGCGTGCCGACATCGCCACCGAAAACCTCGTCGCCGGGCTCATCGAGCTGGGTTGGGAGGTCGACGACGTGACGGCTTACCGCACCGTACGGGCAGCCCCGCCGCCGGCACCGACACGTGAAGCGATCAAAACGGGCCGGTTCGACGCCGTGTTGTTCACGTCGTCGTCTACCGTGCGCAATCTGGTCGGCATCGCCGGCAAACCGCATGCGACGACCATCATCGCCTGTATCGGCCCGGCGACGGCCAAAACGGCCGAAGAGCATGGCCTTCGCGTCGATGTGCTTGCGGACAAGCCTTCGGTCGATGTGCTGGCCGATGCGCTCGCCGACTTTGGTGCTGCCCGCCGCGATGCGTTCATCGAAGCCGGCGAGCCGGTCACGAAGCCGTCGGAGCGTCGGCCTTCGACACGCCGGAAGACGACCTGAGTTGAGTTACCCCATTGATCGGCCGCGTCGCCTGCGTTCTACGCCGGCGATGCGGCGATTAGTGGCCGAGACGACCGTTGAGGCCAGACAGCTGATCTTGCCGATGTTTATCGCCGAAGGCATCGATGAGTCGCGGCCGATTTCCAGCATGCCCGGAGTCGTGCAGCACTCGCGCGAATCTGCGCGTAGGGCCATTGGGGAGGCCGCAGCGTTGGGTTTGGGCGGCGTCATGCTTTTTGGTGTGCCGGTCGCCAAGGATGCGGTCGGGTCGGGGGCATTGGACCCCGACGGTATTCTCAATGTCGCACTTGCTGATGCCCGCTCCGAGGTTGGCGACTCGATTGTCATCATGTCCGATCTTTGCCTCGATGAGTTCACCTCGCACGGTCACTGCGGAGTGCTTGATGATCGGGGTCGGGTCGACAATGACATGACGCTCGACATTTATTGCCAAATGGCGATCACGCATGCCGAGGCGGGCGCCCACATGATTGGTCCCAGCGGCATGATGGATGGTCAGGTCGGTGCGATCCGTACGGCTCTCGATGCGGCCGGTCATATTGATTTGGGCATCATCGCCTATGCGGCCAAGTATGCTTCAGCGTTTTATGGGCCGTTTCGCGAAGCGGTCGACTCGTCGCTGCAAGGTGACCGGCTGACCTATCAGCAGGACCCACGTAACGTCCGCGAGTCACTGCGCGAAGTGTTGCTTGATGTCGATGAGGGCGCCGACATGGTGATGGTCAAACCCGCGTTGGGTTATCTCGACGTCATCGCTTCGATCCGCTCAAAGGTCAACGTTCCGGTCGCCGCCTACAACGTGTCCGGTGAGTTCGCGATGGTTGAGGCCGCTGCAGCAAACGGCTGGATCGATCGTGAGCGCGCCATCGACGAGGTGATCACCTCGATCGGTCGCGCCGGTGCCGATGTGATCCTGACCTACTGGGCCACTGAAGTCGCGACCCGACTCAGATAGCCGAAAAAGCGGTGGGAAAAACCCCGTGAGACTGACGTTTGGGCCCCAAAAATCGTGCTGCAAGGGCCGAAACGTCAGGCTCAGTGGGTGAGGTCGTAGACGCAGTCGTTGTACGCCTGGATTTTTGCGGACGTGAGTCGAACTGGATACTTAAGGTTGCACGCAGCTTCCGCTTGGACGCGGGTGAGCACCTTGGTTACCGGCTTGGGCACTATTTCGGTCACCGGCTTGGTCACCTTTTTTGTGGTTTCCTTGATGCCCGTCTTCGGCGCGGTGTCACCCGAACTTGGCACCGGTGAGGTCGAACCCGAACCCGAACCCGAGCCGGCGGTGGAGCCCGATTGCGGGGCTGTGCTGGTCGAGGATCCCGACTTCTTGTTGCGCTTCTTCGCAGCGACTTTGCGCGCCTTCGCCTGCTGTTTCTTGGCTTGCGACCTTTCACTCGGTGAAAGGGTCTGGTCGTTTGCTCTGTTGGTGAGCACCGGGGACGCGCTGAGACCATTGGCCGAGGGAGTGAAATCTCCCTTAGCGTATTGGCCAGCGATTTGCATGACCAAATCGACATAATCATCGGACTGGTTGTAACGGTGAACCGATGCCCGCGCACCTGAATCCTTAGACAGGTCGTCGGAGCCCGCGCACAGGTAGACACCTGCCGAAGTGGCAGCATCATCGATGTCCTGGGGGTTCTTCTTCTTGTCGCCGTCGGCGTCAACACCAACCGCGGTCCACGTGCCGGGGATAAACTGCATCGGGCCAACCGCACGATCCCATACGCCATCATTGTCGTATTTGCCGCTGTCGGTGTCGCGAATGCTCGCGTTGTTGCCCGAACCATCGAGCGCAACACCATAGATTCCTGGGGTCGAGACGCCATCGGAGTTGACCGAATTGCCGCCGGTGCGGCCGTGGTTGGATTCAACGCGCCCGATCGCCGCGATCAAGGTCCACGAGATGTTGCACGACGGATCTGCCTTGTTGAGCAGCATTTCAGCACGTCGGTAAGCCGCCAAGGCAGCGGAGGGGATGCCGTTGGTCGACAGCGAGGACACCGCATTGACCGTGCCGGCTTTGGAATCGATGCCGGTGGGCGTCGGCGTCGACTGGACGCTGGCCGGTTGGCTAAAGGCATTGGCTGGCACATCGGGGATCGCTGAGTCGTTGATGTTGTTGGAGGCGGTGGCCAAACCGGTATTGGTCAGGGCAGCGCCCCATGCGCCCACCAAGACTGCCATCGGCACGATGGCGCTGGCTTTTTGCCAACGCGTCAGTTTGTGCGGCCCCATATCCCCTCCAGAATACGAATGTGCCCGACGACGAACACAAAACGTGTAACCCAACGTTACAACGTGTTCCCCCGCCTTGAAAGTCAGATCGCTGCCGAGCAAGCGGGTTCATGATGTCTAACGACTAAAAGCCTCGCAGGTTATGGCCTGGCCGGCCCGGGTCCGAGGTCCGGTTTGGTTGTGGCGGCTGCTCAGGGACAATGGGGATGTGTCATTCCAGGAACAGCAGGAACAGGGCGTTCAGCATTCGAGTCAGTTGTTCGAACGCGCAAAGGTCGTCTCACCCGGCGGCGTCAATTCCCCCGTACGAGCCTTCGGGGCAGTTGGCGGCACCCCGAGGTTCATGGCCGATGGGCATGGCGCCTTCCTGACCGACGTCGATGGCAAAAGGTATGTCGACCTCGTGGCCTCGTGGGGTCCGATGCTGATGGGGCACTCGCATCCCGAAGTGATCGCCGCCGTCACCGAGGCACTGCAGCACGGCACCTCGTTCGGCACGCCCAGCACTGCCGAGGTCTTGCTCGCGGAGGAAATCGTTGCGCGTACGCCGGTAGACCAAGTCCGACTTGTTTCGTCGGGCACCGAAGCCACGATGTCGGCAATCCGACTCGCCCGCGGTTTCACCGGCCGCGACTTTGTCGTGAAGTTTGCCGGCTGCTATCACGGCCATGTTGATGCGCTGCTGGCCGAAGCCGGTTCGGGACTTGTCACGTTCGGCGTTCCGGGCACCCCCGGTGTCCCGGCCGCAGTGACCGCAGCGACGCTTGTCGTGCCCTACAACGACCCGGACGCTCTGCACGCAGTGTTCGCCGAATATGGCAACGAGATCGCGTGCCTCATCACCGAGGCAGCGCCGGGCAACATGGGCGCCGTGCCGCCGGCGGCCGGTTTCAACGCCTTGATGGCCCAGTTGTGCCACGACTCGGGGGCACTGCTCATCAGCGACGAGGTCATGACAGGTTTTCGCGTCT
>JBBSRT010000068.1:0-8185 GCA_038242765.1 Propionibacteriales bacterium | reverse complement strand
GTCAGGTTTCTGACACTCATCACAGGTTGCAACATGTCATCAGTGGCAGTTTTCGTGGATATCGGCGAAAACTTCAGAGCCAACGTATGAGCGAGTTGGCAGCACGGGGACAGCGTGGTCGCCGGCAGCGGCGATCAGACTGGTGGCTGCGATCGCAGAACCTACACCCGGGCGCGATTTTGCTGCCAGCCCAGGAGCGCGCACATACCCGCAAGTATGAGGAATGATGCAAAAACTGGAACGCTGCTCTGGAGCGCGGCAACGGTGAACGGTACGGCAAAGCCGATGTAGGCGCAGGCATAAAGAATTGCTGACGCCGTGCCCAGCCGACTCGGTGAGGCCATATGGCTAATGCGAAACATACTCACAGCCAGAGCCAGCCCGCCGCCTGCACCGAGCGCAATGGCACTTGGCAGGATGATGATCGCGAAGGCCGGCGCCGCCGCGGCAACTGCGGAGCCGGCGAACCCGAGGACTCCACATGCGGCAGCAACGATTCCCGCGTGTGCGCCAAATCGTGTGTAGGTTGGTGCAGCTATCGCGCCTGCAGCCAACGTGATGCTGGCCAGAAGTCCGGTCGCGGCCACTGGAAATATCGGGAAGCCGACCAGGACGGGCAACGCGTTGATAGCTGTCGCTGGGAATCCATAGATACACACGGCAAGGGCCATCAACACCGCGATACTCGCAAACCCGGTGTCTCGGTGGAATATTGGCACGCGCGTCTTGGTCACCGTGCGCACGTGTGGAATCAACGTTTCCGGTGCGCGCCAAACCGCGACGATCGCGACGATGCACAGCATGACATGCAGTGCATAGGCCAAGAAAAGCGGCGCGGGAGCCCATTGACCGAGGAGCCCGCCCACAAGCCCCCCGCACGAGAAACCCGCCGTCATCGACACTGCCGTCGTTCGGGGTCCGGTCCTGCTGGCTTCGCGGGCCGCCACTTCGACCAGCCACGCACTGCCGACACTGAAGGCGGCTCCGCTGACGACGCCTTGGAAGAATCGGGCGGCATAAAGCAACTCGATTGAACTCGCCGCGAGCATAAACAGGATGGACACCAAAGCAGTGCCGAAGATCGCCGGCAGCGTAACCCATCGGCGTCCCCAACGATCGGCGAGCGGACCGGCAACGAAAAGAGCTGGAACGAGACCGACCGCATAGATACCGAAAAGGCCGGTGACGGCAGACAGGTCGAGGTTCAACCGATCCTGATAAACGAGCAGCAAAGGGATGGGGATATTGGTGCCAAAACCGATCGAAAACATCCACAGGCCGATCCGGCGTTCGTATCGAGCCGTCATGAGCCAGATGCTACGGTCCGTCGCCCAGATGACCTTCACTGGTGCCGTTACTTCACCCTCGGGTAGAGGCGTGGGCGGCGGTCTGCGTGACGTCATCAAGATTGGCCATCGGGGCAGCCGATTCGTATGACGTTATGGCGCGGCGACGCACCCCACCAAGGAGAGCCTCCGACAGGATTCGAACCCGCGACATCCTCATTACAAGTGAGGCGCTCTACCAACTGAGCTACAGAGGCGCGCAAGGCAACACCTCGCCCGCATATCCTAACCAAAGGTCCCGACGACCCGCCTGTGCGCACGGCATAATGACGTCATGGCCCCATACGAACGGCTCAACGCCGCCACCGCGCACCTCGAAACACCGTTTGCCGCGATCGACGAGGTGGCCCTACGTGAAAACGCCGACGACCTTGTACGTCGTGCCGCTGGCAAGGAGATCCGGGTTGCGACCAAATCCGTTCGGGTGCGCTCGATCATCCAGGCGACACTGCGACGTGAAGGATTTGGCGGCGTCATGTCGTATTCGCTGGCCGAATCCAACTGGCTTGCCGACGAAGGTATCGACGACATCTTGTTGGCCTATCCGACCGTCAACGTCGAAGGGCTTCGCGATCTTGTCGCCAAAGACCACCGACGGGCCGCGATCACCCTCATGGTCGACAGCATCGAGGCGCTCGACTTTATCGACTCCGTCGTCGGAGCCGAGCATGAGCGCATCCGACTATGCCTTGATGTCGACTCCTCGCTCCATCTGCTGGGCGCCCATCTCGGGGTGCGGCGCTCACCACTGCGTACCCCCAAGAAGGTCGCCAACGTTGCCGCTGCAATTGCCGCACGACCGGGCTTTTCACTGGTCGGCATCATGTTTTATGACGCGCAGATCGCCGGACTGCCCGATTCGTCGATGGCGGTGCGGTACATCAAGAAACGCTCGGCCAAGGAGCTTCGCCGCCGCCGCCACAAAGTCGTGGCGGCTGTGACCAAGCACGGCCGGCTCGAGTTCGTCAACGGCGGCGGCACCGGCAGTCTCGAAGTCACCGGCGCAGACCCCACCATTACCGAACTCACCGCCGGATCAGGTCTGTTCAATCCGACCCTGTTCGACGGGTATGACGCCTTCGACGGACGGCCCGCCGCGTTTTTCGCGCTTTCGGTCATACGCAAACCCGCGCGGTCGATTGCCACGCTGTTTTCGGGCGGTTACGTTGCCTCGGGCCCGGCCGACAAAAAGAGGTTGCCGACTCCGGTATGGCCCGCCGGACTCGAACTCATCGGCACCGAGGGCGCCGGCGAGGTGCAGACCCCCGTCAAGGGCCGAGCCGCGGCCGGATTGTCGATCGGCGACCGCGTTTGGATGCGCCACGCCAAAGCAGGCGAGATGTGCGAACGTTTCGACTCGGTGCACCTCGTCGCCGAAAGCGGCAGCACGACGCAATTGCCGACATACCGCGGCGAAGGTAAAAATTTCGGATGACGTGGACCAACTGGGCCGGTAGCGCCAGCGCCGAACCGGTGCGCGTGGCCTATCCGCGGTCGACCGCCGAGGTCGCCGCCATCGTCAAGGAGGCTTCGGCCGCCGGGTTGTGCGTCAAGGCGATCGGCGCCGGGCACTCCTTTACCGCGATCGGTGTCACCGACGGGGTGCTGCTGCGCCTAAACAAAATGGCACGGATTCTTGACGTCGACCCCACCGGCGGGCGAGTGCGGATGCAGGCCGGCATCTCGCTACGCAAACTCAATCCGGCGTTGCGTCATTACGGGTTGGCGTTGCCCAACCTGGGGGATGTTGATCCGCAATCGATTGCGGGCGCGGTTTCGACCGGCACCCATGGCACCGGCGGACACCTGCAGGGCATCGCCGCAGCCATTGTCGGGCTCGAGATGGTGACCGCTGACGGCGCTGTCGTCTCCATCGATGAGGGCCACGAACTCTTTGGCGCGGCCCGTGTCGGCCTGGGCGCGCTCGGCATCATCACCGAAGTCACGCTGCAGTGCGTGCCAGCCTTTTTGCTGCATGCCGACGAACGCCCCATGCGACTCGACGCCGTGGTCGACAACCTCGACTCACTCGTCGACGACAACAACCATTTCGAATTCTATTGGTTCCCGCACACGGACAGGACGAGCACCAAACGCAACAACCGGGTCCCGGCCGGCACCCAGCGGGAACCACTCGGCACGGCTCGCGCTTTCATCGACGACGAGCTCCTCAGCAACGGTGCCTTCGAGTTGCTCAACCGTGTTGCCCGGCGCAAACGCGACTGGGTGCCACGCATCAACAGGCTGTCAGCGTCGGTTTTGTCGGCACGCAGCTACACCGATCATTCGTACGATGTCTTTGTCTCGCCGCGACGGGTGACCTTTTGTGAATCGGAGTTCGCGCTCCCCCGCGCCGCGCTGCCCGCCGCGCTGGCCGACTTGCGCGCCTGGATCGATAGCCACGACGAAACCATCAGCTTCCCCGTCGAGGTCCGGTTTGCCGCCGCCGACAACATCTGGATGTCGACCGGATACGAGCGCGACAATGCCTACATCGCGGTGCACCAATATCACCGAATACCCCATAAACGTTATTTCGCCGCAGCGCAGACGATCTTCACGTCATACGAAGGCAGGCCGCATTGGGGCAAGTTACACAACCTTGATGCGACCTACCTGCGTAAGCGGTATGCGCGTTTCGACGATTTCGTGGCGGTGCGCGACCGACTCGACCCGGATCGGGTTTTCGGCAACGATTATCTCGCCCGCGTCCTTGGTTGACCCTCCACCGCACGAAGACCCCGTGGGGCTGACGTTTCGGCCCCAAGAACCGTGATTTTGGGGCCGAAACGTCAGGCCCAGCGGGTTTGAGGGCTCAGGCGCGCTTTTGGTCGATGACATACAGCGCGATGCCGGCCGCGACGCCGGCATTGAGCGACTCCAGCGATGAGGCCATCGGTACCGACACGATCTGGTCGCATGTCTCGCCCACGAGCCGCGACAGCCCCTTGCCCTCACTGCCCACCACCACGACAAGCGGCCCGTCGGCCAGATCAAGGTCGGGCAGCGCCACATCACCGTCGGCGGCAAGACCGATAACCATGAGCCCCTGCTCCTGATAAGCCTTGATCGCCCGGGTGAGGTTGGTGACCCGCGCCACCGGCATCCGCACCGCAGCACCGGCCGACGTCTTCCATGCCGCAGCCGTCATTTGCGCGGCACGACGCTCCGGTATGACGACTCCGTGCGCCCCGAAACCGGCCGCTGAGCGCACGATCGCACCCAGGTTGCGCGGATCGGTCACACCATCGAGCATGACGATCAGCGGATCTTGCTTCGCTTCCTGCGCCGCAGCGACCAGATCATCGGCCGTTGCATATTCGTAGGCTGGCAGCTTCGCCGCAACACCTTGATGTACCGCACCGGTGGTGAGCCGGTCGAGCTCGGAGCGGCTGATCTCCAACACCGACAGGTAGCGTTCGGCGGCCATTTTGAAGATTTCGCGCAGCCGGTCATCGCGTTCTGTTCCCTCGACGACATACAGGGTTTCGACGGGCACACCGGCCTTGACGATCTCCCAGACCGGGTTGCGGCCGGCAACCCATTCGGCTTCGCTGCCTTTGCGTTTGGGCTTTGCGTAGGTGCGCTTGTCTGCGGCGCGGGCAATCTTGTATTTCTTGTGGTTGGGGCGCTCGACGGCTTTGGGCGTCGGCCCCTTGCCCTCGAGTCCACGCCGCACCTGGCCGCCAGAGCCCACCGACGGGTTGCCCTTGCCACTCTTCTTGATCGCACCCTTGCGTTTGCTGTTGCCTGCCATCAGCTTCGTCCTTCCACAGTCCAGCGCGGGCCCGACGGGGTGTCCTCGACCTCGATGCCGGCTGCTGTCAATTGGTCGCGCACCGCGTCGGCGGTGGCGAAGTCTTTTGCTGCCCGTGCGGTTTGGCGTTGCTCTACGAGGCGCTCCACGAGCACGTCGAGTGCACCCTTGTATGGCGTGTCACGGCCCGATTGGGTCCACGTTGCCTCAAGTGGATCGAGGCCGAGGACCGCTAGCATCGCCCGTACGGAGCCAAGCGTGCCGCGCAATGCCAGCGAGTCGCCGCCGGCAAGCAACTTGTTACCTTCGCCGATCACCTCCTGCAGCGCCGCCAGCGCTGCCGGCACAGCGAGGTCGTCATCCATGGCCTGGACGAAGTCAGCACACGCAATACCGCGGGACGCATCACGCTGCCCGGTGACTTCGGTGGCACGCTGTACGAAGCCCTCGATGCGACCGAATGCAGTGGCCGCTTCACTCAGCGCTTCTTCGGAGTATTCGATGATGGAGCGGTAATGCGCCGATATCAGGTAGTAGCGCAGGTCGATGGGCCGCACCCTTTTGACGACCTCGCTGACGAGCATCGCGTTGCCGACCGATTTGGCCATCTTTTGACCCGACAGGTTAAGCATGGCGTTGTGCATCCAGAGCCGCGCGAACTCTTGTCCGGCCGCCCGCGATTGTGCCAACTCGTTTTCGTGGTGCGGGAACCGTAGGTCAAGCCCGCCGCCATGGATATCGAATTCATGGCCAAGGTATTTTGCCGCCATCGCCGAACATTCGAGGTGCCAGCCCGGACGCCCCGGACCCCACGGGGTCGGCCATGCAGCCGTGCCGGGTTCGCCGTCCTTGTGTCCCTTCCACAGTGCGAAGTCGCGAGGATCGCGTTTGCTAGCCGTGGGTGCGTCGTGGGCGGGCAGCATGTCCTCGATGCGTTGGCGCGAGAGTTCACCATACGCGGGCCAGGATCGGACGTCGAAGTAGACATCGCCCGACCCGTCATCGGCCACATAGGCATGGCGGCGGTCGACGAGAGTTTCGATCATTTCGATCATCTCAGGAATGTGACCCGTCGCGCGCGGCTCGTACGTCGGCGGTTTGCAGCCGAGGACGGCGTAGGCGTTGTGGAGTTCGCGCTCGTTGCGGTAGGCGATCGCCCACCACGGTTCGCCGGACTCGGCACCCTTGGCGAGGATCTTGTCGTCGATGTCGGTCACGTTGGCGATGAGGGTGACGGCCATTCCGTCGTGCTCGAACCAGCGACGCAAGACGTCAAAAACGACCTCTTTACGGATATGACCGATGTGCGGCGGCCCCTGCACCGTCAGTCCACAATGATAGATGCCGATCTGGCCGGGGACGATCGGCACGATGTCGCGGATCGCCCTGGTCGCACTGTCATATAGGCGAATGGTCACCGGCCCAGCCTATCGGGAAACCGAGAGGCTCCCGACGCCGCTGGCCAAGACGTGTTCGCATCGCGATCAGTGTCGCACCCAAAACCTGATGTCCTCGGCGATCAACGCAATGGATCAAAACTGTCCATTATCGGATGCTTTTCATTACGCGCAATTTGTTTAGCTAAAAACTTGCCGCTGATCGGACCGAGCGCAATACCCCACATGCCATGTCCGCCCGCGACGAAAACTCGCGGTGAACGGGTTGCGCCGATGAGTGGCAGACCATCGGCGGTGCAGGGCCTGGAGCCAACCCATTCGTCGGTGCGAGCCTCCCAATCAATACCAATGAACATGGGCTTCGCGGCGTCGATGATTGCTTGGACTCGACGCGGATCAAGCGGAGCGCCGGGTGGACGAAATTCCATCATCCCCGCTACGCGGAAGCCGTCACCCAACGGAGTGCAGGCGACGCGCTCGGTGGGGAAATAGATCGGATTCTTTGGGCTCTGTTCAGGCTGCACGGTGAAGCTGTATCCGCGGCCGGCTTGGACAATACGCTTCACGCCGAAACCACGGGATAACTTGTTGAGCCAGGTACCGCTTGCAATCACGACGGTATCGGCGGCAACCGATTCTGTGGCGCTGCGAACCTCGACGCCACGAGCGCCGAGATCTTTAATGCTGTCGACGGTGAAACCCTCTTTGATGAAACCGCCGCGCGCAATGACAGAGTCGGCAAGGGAATGTGCGAATCTTCCGGGGTTGATGAATCGTTGTCCGCGCAAGATGAGACCGGACTTCACACCCGGACCCAAGGTAGGTTCAAGGGAACGAAGTTCTTCGCCGCTGAGTAGGTCATAGTCGGTTTCACCACCGGCTTCGACGACATTTTTGAACTCTTCGACGAGTTCGTCACGATTGGCATCAGATTTGAAACCCGCCATGAATGGGTCAGCTTGTTTGGTTTGCTCATGGACACCGCCGACATTCAACTCGTCGTATACGGCAATGCCCAGACGGTTGATTTTGGTGTAAACGTCCATCGCAGCACGCCACTTGGTCGGTGTGCAGTGGCGCGCGAATCCCACAAGAAACTTGATGAGCCGCGGGTTTGCCGTCAGCGGCACATATACCGGCGATGACGGACTCAACGTGGCTTTGATCCCGGTAGCCAGAATCGCCGGTTCGGGAAGCGGAAGAGTCAGCGCTGGGGACAGCCAGCCGGCGTTGCCCCACGATGACCCGCCAGCGACGCCTACGCGGTCCACGACCGTGACGCGAATGCCCTCTTCCTGGAGAAACCAGGCGGTCGATAAACCCACCATTCCGGCGCCAACAATGACCACATGCTCGGGAGTCTTCATACATCCAGTGTTGTCCACTTTGGAGCGTTCGGGGGTGGCCAATTGGCCACGAATTGAGCCGGAATCTTGTGGAATTGCACATGCAACCAGCGGATCGGGCTTCATGCACGAATCTGGTCTACTGCATTTCATACCCATCTGGATCTGCCGCGCAGTCCACTCGCCAAATAGGATCGCACTTTGATGCTATCTATCTCGTTTGTGGTCCTAGCCGTGACGGTTGGGGCTTTCGTGCGAGGCTATAGCGGCTTTGGCGCCTCGATGATTTGGGTGTCTAGCCTCTCGCTGATCTACGCCCCCTCAGCGGTAGTGCCGCTG
>JBBSRT010000067.1:0-8235 GCA_038242765.1 Propionibacteriales bacterium | reverse complement strand
GAGACTCCACCAGCCCCGGTACTACCGTAGCGCCGTCGAGATCTTGAACATGAGCATCCTTGCCGCTCGCTGCTCTACATTTGGACTCGCTTCCAACAGCCAGAACCTTCCCATCGCTGATTGCGATCGCTTCAACCGGCTTATCAAACGCGCCCGTGTAAACAGTCCCACCAATCAGTACCGCTGCACTCATGATGCCCTCGCGAGATAATGGATAATGTGTCTGACCTCACCTTTCACGAAGAGCGAGGATCCGGGGAAGAGCCAGAAGGGTGTGTCTCTTGGGGTACCAGTCCACGATTCGCACAGTCTTATTCAGGTGATTCTTCGATACCCGCTGCGCACGCATTTTCTATCGGTCAACGCGGTCAAGTTCCTCGGTGCGCTTCTCAAGCGTGCGGTGAGCAATCCCAAACTGCATCCAATGCTTTGCCATCGTAGATCCAATAGCTTTGCGATGGATACCGCTGAAAGTGGCCGCACCAAGCGGTAGGCGCGATTCGCGCATCAGCAAATTGTCATTCGCCCAGGTAGGTGCGTTCGATACGGCCGCCCAATTTTGTCACGATCTCGTATGCGATCGTGTCAACGGCTTCGGCCCAATCCTCAGCAAGTGGCTCACCGTCCTCGCCGGAGCCGAAGAGTGTGACGATGTCGCCACGTCGGGCAGGCTGATCGCCCAGGTCGACGACAAATTGGTCCATACAAACGACGCCTACGAGCGGCGCACGCACCGCCGCGTACTGAACTTCGGCGATGTTCGCAGACCGTCGGAAAATGCCTTCTGCATATCCCATAGGCACCAGACCCAGTGTTGTTTCACGTTCGGTAATGAATGTGTGACCGTAGGAAACGCCCGTCTTCGCACGGACACGTTTCACCGCTGCAAGCCTTGCGCGAAGTGTCATCACCGGGGTGAGCTTCACGTTGTGGAGCATTCCTTTGGCCGGGTTGATCCCGTAGGAGGCGATGCCCACCCGCACGAGATCAAAATGTGCGCTCGGTCGTGTCAACGCAGCAGCCGAGTTAGCTAGATGCCGCAGACCAGGCTGAAGTCCATGGTTGATCATTGCCTCGATGGCCTCGCGAAAAACGCGTTCTTGATCGGCATTGGCTTTATGACCAGGCTCATCGGCACAGGCCAAATGCGACCACACCCCGGTAACTTCGATCACGCCGGCTGCCTGGCTACGGGCGGCAGCGGCAAGCAAGAGTTCCCATTGCTGGCCGTATGCACCATTGCGCGATAAGCCGGTGTCGACTTTGAGTTGCACTTTCGGCCGCTGCGACGAGCCGCATGCCGTAATCTCCGCCAACTGCTCAGCGCTGGAGGCCGTCACTTCAATATCGTGGTCAACTGCGCCAGCGAAATCAGCGCCTGGCGCAGCCAGCCAACACAGTATTTTTCCCGTATCACCCATCGTGCGCAAGGCGCGCGCCTCCGCCAACGTGGCGACTCCCAACCAATGCGCACCGGCTTCACGAGCCGCCCGTGCACATGGGTCCATTCCGTGCCCGTACGCGTCGGCTTTCACCACGGCCATCAATTCAGCCGTCGGCGCACTTTGAGCAATGTTTCTCAGGTTTTGCCGATACGCAGTCAAATCAATGACCGCTTCGGCCTGCGGCCCCTCGTGAGTCACCGCGAACCCCTTAGCATCGCAACATCGCCGCACATGTCCCCTACTTCAAAGGAGTCCGCACATACCGCCGAGTACGATCAGCAGCCGACATACTTATCGACTGCAGTGACAACGGCGTCGACGCTTTCGAGCAACTCGTCAAGCACAGCCTCATCTGCGATGAGCGAAGGTGAAAGCATGAGCATCGTCGCGCCGCGATCGTCGGGCCGGGTGATCAAGTTGACCTCCCTCATGGCTTTGGGCATGACTTCCTTCACCAAAGCGGTGCCCTGCTCCGGAGTCAACTCGCGGCCGGTGTTGCGATCGCCAGTGAATTCCAGCGCATAAAAGAAACCCGTCCCGCGCCATTGTGCAACACTCGGGTGGTTCGCATGGATCTTGTTCAAACCGGTCTGGAAATAAGGCTCGAGTTCGCGAACGTTTCCGAGGATGTTTTCATCTCGCATGGCACTGATGTTGGCAACGGCAACCGCTGTGGAAACCGGGTGGCCGCCCCATGTCGAGCCGTGCGTGAAGAGACCGGCCTGCGGCGAGTTCAGCAGATTTTGCGCAAGTTCGTCGCGAATCAAGACTCCGCCGAGCGGGGCATAGCCCGATGTGGAACCCTTCGCGAATGTCACCAAGTCAGGCACGACACCATACTTTGCTGAACCAAACCATTCTCCGAGCCGACCAAACGCACAAATGACCTCATCGGACACAAGCAAGATTCCATAGCGATCGCAAATTGCTCGTAGCTCGACCCAGTAGCCCTCTGGTGGCACCAGCGCTCCGCGTGAGTTTTGAACGGGTTCGGCAAACATTGCGGCGAAGGTTTCGGGTCCTTCTCTCTCAATGAGTTCGACCATTGCCTTCAGGCTCGGCAAATCAGCTGCCGTACCACCGGCGGGAATTTCTTCTCCGAGAGTATGCGGGATGTGGAAGACGCCGGGCATCAAGGGACCGAACGGCTTCTTGAATTTCGGGATTCCCGTGACAGCCAGCGCACCCAAGGTCGTGCCGTGGTAAGACATGTCGCGTGAAATGATTTTTGTGCGTTGCGGGTTGCCTTGGCTCACGTGATATTGGCGAGCAAATTTGATCGCTGACTCCACAGCTTCGGAGCCCGAATTGACGAAAAATACCGTGTTCAGGTCACCGGGAGCCAGGCCTGCAATCAGCGTTGCCGCTTCTACCGAAGCAGGGTGGGCCGCCGACCAGTTCGTCCAGTACGCCAGCTGACGCATCTGTTTATCGGCAGCGGCTGGGATGTCTGTTCGGCCGTGGCCCATGTTGACGCAGAAGAGGCCCGCTAGGCCATCGAGGAAGCGGCGATCGTGATCGTCATACAGGTAACAACCTTCGCCTCGAACAATGATCGGAAGGTCGTCGTCGTACCAAGCTTTGCCACTCGTGAAATGGGGGAACAAATGCTTCTGTGCAAGCGACCTGATGTCTGATTGAGTCACTGAATTCTCCCTAATTAGTAACAAATACGCGTGGTCCCGCTGAAACTGACACTAGGACATGCACCGACGGTTACCGAAGATCCAAATCACCATGGGTTTACTAGTACCAGCGGTAGATCGCTTGCCCATTTGTCACTTCAGCCCCAAAAACCTCATACGCCACCTAGCATGTGTTCATGGTCAATGTTCCGCGCAAAATTTTTGCTGCCGCCACCTCGCTCATCGCCGGTATCGCGCTGTTTTCCGCTCCCGCGTATGCGGCCTCGGACCAAACCCGACTGCAACGCTGGTCGAGCACGACCGACTTCAACAGGGGCACCGGCGCGGGCATCAAGGTCAGCGCCGGATCGGTCGCGATCGCGAAACCCGCCGGCACGCTGCGCTACGCCGATCCGTATGGCTCAGGCAAACTGCGCACCTTCGAATACGGTTCGTGGTCCTCCCCATGGACCTCAACCGGCTTCGATGCGCGCACCCTCATCCCCTCCTGGAACGCCGGCGCACCCAATGGCACCTGGATCCGTGTGGATGTACGCAGCAAGACAGCGACGCGCACCAGCAGCTGGGACACGCTCTCCACCTGGGGTTATGGCACCTCGGGGGTGCGGCGCGCCTCCGGCTCCAGCCAAAACGACGACGTCAGCAAGATCGCCACCGACACGGTGGTCACCAATGGGAGTTATCGGATGCGTTCTTGGCAGGTCCGCGTCGTCCTGCTGCGACCGAAGGGTTCCAAGGCCACTCCCACCCTGGCCTCGGTCGGCGCCGTCGCCGCGTCATACGCGACGCGAAATGCTTCGGTCAGCAAGACGTCGATGTCGCGAAACACCGAGCTGGCAGTGCCGCGCTATTCGCAAATGATCCACACCGGCCAGCACAAACAGTGGGGCGGCGGGGGAATCGCCTGGTGCTCGCCGACGTCGACGGCAATGGTGCTGCGCTATTTCAGGACCGGTCCAAAGGCCGCGGACTACCGGTGGTCGCCGTATGCCGACTCGCAGGTCAACCACGCGGCGCGCTACACCTACGATCACCGCTACCGCGGCAACGGCAACTGGGCATTCAACACCGCGTATGCCGGGCGCTATGGTCTGGATGCCTTCGTGACACGGCTCTACAACCTGCGCGACGCAGAGTCGTTCGTCAAGAAGGGCATCCCCGTTGTTGCGTCGGTGGCATTTAGCCGCGGCGGACTCACCGGGGCACCCATCTCATCGACGCCCGGGCATCTGATGGTGATCACCGGATTCACGAAAGCCGGCAGCGTCGTCGTCAACGACCCCGCCGCCTCGTCGAATTCGAGCGTGCGCCGCGTTTACAACCGGACCCAGTTTGAGCGCGCGTGGCTGGGCGGTTCGGGCGGAGTCGCCTACGTGATGCGACCCGCCTCAAGACCGCTGCCTGCAGACACCGCCCGCTGGTAGCGCGCCCGCGCGACGCCGTACGGCATGATCGGGCCTATGCGAAACGAACTCCCCCTGATCGGCATCGGCACCGACGTGCACCGGCTCGTCGACGGCCGGCCCATGTGGCTGGCCGGGTTGTTTTGGCCCGAAGAAAGCCAGGGCCTCGATGGACACTCCGACGCGGATTGTGTCGCTCATGCGGTGTGTGATGCGTTGCTGAGCGCGGCCGCTCTCGGTGACCTTGGCAGCAACTTTGGCACCGCCGATCCGGTATGGGCCGGCGCATCGGGACTGACGTTCCTGACCGAAACCGCAAGCCGTGTGCGGGCGGCAGGATTCGCAATCGGCAACGTGTCGGTACAGGTGATCGGTATTCGCCCGCGACTCGCACCGCGACGCGACGAAGCGCAGTCGGTGCTTTCTGACGCATTGGGCGCAGCGGTTTCGTTGTCGGCGACAACCTCGGACGGCCTCGGGATGACCGGCCGTGGCGAAGGCGTCGCCGCGATCGCCACGGCACTCATCGTGCCGAACCCCGTCGCACCAGAGCCAGTCGACGCCATCGGAATGACGAACGCCCCGCCGGCGTAACCAGCGGGGCGTCATCGGCAGAAAAATCTAGGACGCGAGAACCTCGTCAAGCAGTGTTTCGGCTTTGTCCTCGTTGGTGTGTTCGGCAAGTGCAAGCTCAGAGACCAAGATTTGTCGCGCCTTGGAAAGCATCCGCTTTTCGCCGGCAGACAAACCACGTTCGTGGTCGCGGCGCCACAGATCGCGGACGACTTCGGAAACCTTCATGACGTCACCGGAATGCAATTTTTCAAGATTGGCCTTGTAGCGACGCGACCAGTTCGTCGGCTCTTCGACATGTTCGGCACGCAAAACGCCGAACACTTTTTCGAGTCCCTCTTTGTCGACGACGTCCCGGACGCCAACCAAATCGAGGTTGCACGCGGGCACTCGTACGACGAGATCGTTTTGTGCGACGATGCGAAGTACGAGATAATCCCTGTCTTCGCCTTTGATCTTGCGGGTTTCAATATCTTCGATAACTGCAGCACCGTGATTGGGGTAAACAACGGTCTCGCCGACAGAGAAAGTCATAGATTTAAATACCTTTCTTAGGTGACAAGGATAACACGGAAGGGTAGGCTCTGCCGACTCCGTTTTTGCCGTACGGATGCCTCCAACGATGGGTCTGCGCAGCGCCGACGCGGGCCTTGGATACGATCAATGTCACCCCACTGAATTTTGGCACGGAAGCAGGATTGTTGTGAGCACAGTTCGACCACGCCGCCGAGCGCTTGCCGCGTTGGCGTGTGCCGCGGCCTTCGCCTTGAGCGGCTGCGCAACAGGTTTCAATGCCCAAACCACGAAGCAGTATGACGCAGCGATCGGTTCCAACAGCCGCGGCGGCGACGTCGAAGTCCTCAATGCGTTGTTCGTCGCCAACGACAATGACACCGCTACGCTGTCGGCCAGTTTGCTGGACAAGGCGCGCACAGCGACGTCGCTGACCGACATCACGGTCACCGATGAGAAGGGCACCGAGATCGCCGCGACCTTCGCAGAGCCAGTTGAGTTGAAGCCCAACGTGCTTTACGTTTCGGGCAAAACTCCCGATGTCATGATCACCGGCGCATTCAAGCTGGGCCAGTTCGTCACCGCGTCCTTTGACTTCGACAACGCCGGCACGGTCACGCTCAAGGTTCCCATCGTCGACCGCAACGGCATGTATGACGAGATCGCCAAAGCGCCGGCAAAATCAGCTCCGACCGCAACTCCGAGCGCAACGGCAACCCCAACCGCCCAGTAGGCTCCAGCGCGCCGCAGCCGGTCCGCTCAGTAGCGCGTCCGGCCCGTCACCAAGAACACGACTCGGCGTGCCATCGAGACAGCATGGTCGCCAATGCGTTCGTAGTAGCGGCCAAGCAACGCCATGTCGATTGCTGACTCGACTCCGTAGGGCCATTCTTCGGCCAACAGCACCCGGAACAACCCACGATGCGCATCGTCCATCTGATCGTCGTCAACCTCAAGCTGGGCGGCAGCATCAACATCGCGTTCGGCGACAATCCGCGCCGCGGATGCGATCATCTCGTCTGCGACGGCAGCCATCGTCTCGACGGTTGTGCGCACCCCATCTGGTACCGCCACCTGGGGCAATCGTCGGCGTGCAACCTTGGCGATGTGCACCGACAGGTCGCCCATACGTTCCAGATCACCAGCCATCCGCAAGCTCGCGACAAGCTGACGCAAATCGGTGGCCACAGGTTGCTGGGTGGCCAGCAGCCGCAGCGCGCGCTGCTCGATGATCTGCCGCGATTCGTCGATGACCTTGTCGCCGGCAATCACCGCCTCGGACTTTTGCCCGTCGGCACCCAGCAGCGCTTCGGTTGCCAGCCGCACCGCTTTGCGTACCGCAGCAGTCATTGCCACCAGCTCGGCCACCACGTCATCAAGTTCGTCATAAAAAAGATCTCGCATGCCCGTCACGGTAGGCGGCACGAATGAACGCGAGACGACGTGCTGTGAACACCAGATGAACACCAGACAAAACCTCCGCCGCTTGCAGCGCAGGGGCACCGCCAACGCGCTGCGATGCGTACGATCAATGTCGTGGAACTCAGTCCTGCCCTCGCCGTCGCCGGCTTCGTGGGCGTACTCATCGGGGCGGCGGTGACTTTCGTATGGCGGTTTAGCGAAAAGCGCATCTCCGACGCGCCTGTTGACGAGCCGCGCATACCCAGCGGAGCCGACGCGGTGTTGTCGGTGTTGTCATCCTCGGCGGTCTTGCTCGACACCGCCGATACTGTCGTCAAGGCGTCCGCGCCAGCACATGCGCTCGGCTTGATCAACGGCGACCGACTCGCATCGGTTGAGATTATGAACCTTGTATGGCAGGTGCGACGCGACGGACAGGTACGCGAAGAGCCCATCACCTTGGCCACACCTCGCGCGACGCATTATGTTGCGGCACGGGTAGCGCCATTGTCCTCCAAATTCGTCCTGGTGCTTGTCGATGACCAAACGCAGACGCGTCGTGTCGAAGCGATCCGACGTGACTTCGTCGCCAACGTCAGCCACGAACTTAAGACGCCCATCGGAGCAATCGCGCTGCTGGCCGAAGCGGTCGACGAGGCGCGCGACGATCCCGACGCGATCACCCGTTTCGCCGGTCGGATGCAGGCCGAGAGCGTGCGTCTGACCCGTCTGGTGCAACAGATCATCGACCTGTCGCGGCTTCAGTACGACGCATTGCTGGAGGCGCCCACCGACATCGCGATCGATGAACTACTGCAGACTGCCTGCGACAACTCCCATACCGAAGCCGCACGCAAAAGCATCGATCTCGTACAAAACGCCGAAGCCGGGCTCTGGGTGCTGGGCGATCGGGACCAGTTGCAGTCGGCGGTGAGCAACCTGGTCGAAAATGCGGTCACCTACAGTGCCGAGGATTCGCGCATCGTCATCCGCGCCAGCCGCGACGGAGACGACATAGAGGTCACGGTCACCGACAGCGGCATCGGCATTGAGGCCGGCGAGGTGGACCGCATCTTCGAACGCTTCTACCGCGTCGACCCCGCCCGGCACCGCTCGACTGGTGGCACTGGACTGGGTTTGTCGATCGTCAAGCACGTTGCAGCCAGCCACGGCGGACGAGTCGTCGTGTGGAGTCAGGCCGGCGTCGGCTCCTCATTCTCCCTCGTGCTGCCAGCCCATAACCCTGAGATGGAG
>JBBSRT010000066.1:0-8368 GCA_038242765.1 Propionibacteriales bacterium | reverse complement strand
CCATCAGCCGCCGCGCTGACTCGGAGCGAAAAATCGTCGCCCGTCAGGTTGCCGGTGTAGCCGTGGTCGGCTTCGCATGCCGGATCTGGGCACTGGGCCGGCTCGAGATCAATGCGCGCGACAGCGCCCCAGCAGGCGGTGAGGACCGCTTCGGTCGGCTCGGTCATTTCGTCGGTGACCATGCGGGTCACCACGACCGACTTGACCTCATCGACGGGCACCGCCTCGGTCGTTGTCGAGGTGTACGGCCGGGTGAGGAGCTCATCGGCAGGGTGCTCGTCGGTATGGGCAAGGATCAACCGGCTGGGGGTGAGCACCAGCACCGTCATGTGCCGGCGCACCTCATCACGATCGAACGTCGGTTCATGGTGCAGGATGAAGCTGCGCACCTGCTCGCCAGCCAAAGCGTCCTGAAGTCCGGCACTGACCACGGCCGGGTAATAGCCGGCAGCGGATATCTCCGCAAGGAGATCAGCGATCTTATCGGTCATCGACGTCACTCCCGAAGCGTATCGCCTGAAGAGTCAGGCTGACTCAACCGTCGTACGTACCAATCTCCACGGCGGTCATTCGACGGCACGATCTTCGCGCGTGCGCTCAGCGCGGTCATGCCATCTCCATTGACCAAAGCCGGTTCGACATCGAGTTCGACGACCTCGGGGAGATCGTCCTTGAGCGCGGCCAGCCGTTGCAAAACACTTTGGATTGTGTCGACGTCAACGGGGTCCGACCCGCGATATCCATACAGGAGCGGAGCCGACTTGAGCTCTTTGATCATGGTTTCGGCATCAATATCGGTCAGTGGCGGAATGCCGTAGGCGACGTCGCCCAAGAGCTGGCTTGGTGCGCCGGCCAATCCGAATGAGACAAGTGGACCAAACAGTGGGTCTTCGATGGCCGAGAATGCGAGCGGGATCCCGGGGGGCGCTTGCCGTTGAACAAAGTATTCGGTGTTGCGGCGCATACCCACCCATCCGCTGATCTCGTCCCATGCATCACTCATATCGTTCTCATCGACGATATTGCGTATGACGTGAGCCAGATCAGGTCGGGCACGCAGGTGTTCGCTGCCGGCCTTGATCACCACATGCCAGCCCAGACTCCTCCCTGCGGCGATGGCCTCTTCTTTGTTGTGGACATTGATCCAGGTCCACAGGTCGATGCCATAACAGGCAAGCAACATGTGAACCTGATCGGTTGACAGGATCGCTCCACGCGGCGCTTTGGCCAAAACGTCTCGTACGATGGCGCGCGCGTCGCCGGTGCGATGGTCGAGGCCTGGGCTGACCTCGCCCTGCTCGCGAGCCGCCCACTTGGCGTAATTCACGACACGCGACAGTGCCCGTACTGCCGATTCGGGGGCCGAATATGACGGCACCGAGCCGCGACCAGCAGCACCGCCGAGTTCGGGGACCCGCAGAAGCTCAGGGACACCTTCGCTACCTAGGAATGTCGACACGATGGGTTTGTCGGACTGTTCGCCCACCGCGGCGAGCACGTTGGCGACCTCTTCGCCGGTGGTGTTGAGCGGCGGAATGTAGACGACGACGAGCGCATCGATATCAGGATTGATCAAAGCCGTGTCCAAGGCCTGTTCGAAGTCATCGGCGTCGGCGCCGGCTCCCAACGAGATCGGTTCGCTGACATGCAATCCGACCGATGTTGCCGCATCGGCGACCAAGAGGCCCATCGCATCGGAGTTGCCGACGATGCTGATTCGATTGCCACGCGGCAACGGCTGATGTGCAAGCAGCTGCGCCACATCAAACATTTCATCGAGGCTTTCGACCTGGATGACGCCAGCCTGCCGGAACATGGCATCGACGGCCGGTTGGGGCGCCGAGGAGCGTTTGACCGCATGCCCGACGGGCACCCCCTGGGTGGACCGACCCGATTTCACCGCCACGATGGGTTTGGTTTGAGAAACGCGGCGTGCGATACGTGAAAATTTGCGCGGATTGCCGATCGATTCCAGATACAGCAGGATCACTTCGGTCGCATCGTCTTCTTGCCAATATTGCAACAGGTCATTGCCGGAGACGTCGGCGCGGTTGCCCGCCGAGACAAACGTCGACAGGCCCAGACCACGACGGGAAACTGATTCGAGTATCGCGGTGCCCAGCGCACCGGATTGGCAGAAGAAGCCCACGCGTCCGCGCGGGGGCATCCGAGGCGCCAAGGAGGCATTGAGTTGCATCTTAGGCGCGGTATTGATGATGCCCAGACAGTTGGGGCCGATCAGACGCAAACCGTAGCTTCTGCTCAACTCAAGCAGTTTGCGCTGTTGTCCACGGCCCTCGGCACCCTGCTCGGCAAATCCGGACGAAATGACGACGAGCCCATGGACCCCTTTGGCCGCACAGTCAAGCACGACGTCGGGAACAGCATCGGCTGGAACGACGACGATGGCAAGGTCAACGTCATAGGGAATGTCAACGACGTTGGAATATGCGGGCAACCCTGAGACGGCTTCGGCCTGCTTGTTGACTGCATACACCTGGCCGGAATAGTCGCCGAGGACCAGGTTGCGCACCATCGCCTGACCAATGCTTCCCTGCCGGCGGCTCGCACCGACAACGGCAACACTGCGCGCGTTGAAGATCCGGTCAATCGATGCTGCCTCGGCACGGTGCTCACGGGCGCGCATCACCCGAATGGATGTATCCGTGGCATCGAGTGGGAACACCAGCCGCTGCACACCGGCATCCAAAGTGCCTTCAACGTGATAACCCATCTCGCGGAAAATCTGCAACATTCGCGAATTGGCCGGTAAGACGTCGGCAACGAACCGTTTGATTCCGCGTTCGCGACCGGCCTGAGCCAGATGTTCGAGCAACAGCTGGCCCACTCCCCTGCCCTGATGCGCGTCCTCGACGAGGAACGCGACCTCGGCCTCTTCCTCCTCGGTCGCGTCATAGCGTCCGGTGGCAATAATGCGGCCACCCAGGGTCATGACGAAGGCAACCCGCCGGTCTTGGTCGACCTCGGTGAAACGTTTGACGTCCTTGACCGACAACGTCGGGTAGGGCGCGAAGAACCGAAAATACTTGGATTCGCTTGAGACGCGCGAATAAAAATCAATCAAACCGTCCGCATCGTCGGCACTGATGGGCCGCATGTGCGCTGGCCGGCCGTCTTTGAGCAGCACGTCGGCTCCCCACTCGTCCACGGCATTTGCTTCGGTGCGCACGAGTCAAACGTAACGGGTCGCCGGTCGGCGTGGCGATACGGTCGTGGTGTGTCTCACCGGGGACAATGGAACAAACACCTGACCGATCAGGAGAGGATGCATGCCCAAAACCCGAAAGCCAGCGCACGACGACGACTTCGACGAACACATCGTCGACACGAACGTCAGCGACGAAATGCGCTCGAGTTTTCTGGAATATGCCTATTCGGTCATTTATTCGCGTGCGCTGCCCGATGCACGCGACGGTCTCAAACCGGTCCAACGCCGCATTCTCTACACGATGGGCGACCTCAATCTCCGGCACGACCGAGGCCACGTCAAAAGCGCACGCGTGGTCGGCGAAGTGATGGGCCGGCTGCATCCGCACGGTGACAGCGCCATCTACGACGCGCTCGTACGCCTCGTGCAACCGTGGACGATGCGGGTGCCTTTCATCGATGGCCACGGCAACTTTGGTTCGCCAGACGATCCACCGGCCGCCATGCGTTATACCGAATGCCGTATGGACAACGCTGCCGAAGCCATGACCGCCTCGATCGACGAGGACACCGTCGACTTCCGGCCCAATTACGACGGCCGTGAACACGAACCGGCAGTGCTGCCCGCAGCGCTGCCCAATTTGTTGATCAATGGAGCCACGGGCATCGCGGTCGGCATGGCCACTAATCTTGCGCCCCACAATGTCGTCGAAGTGATCCAGGCGTTACGCCACCTCATCAAACATCCCGGCACCGACCTTGATGCACTGATGCGTTTTGTGCCAGGCCCGGATCTGCCGACCGGTGGCAAAATCATCGGGCTCGAAGGTCTTCGTGATGCCTACGCCACCGGCAACGGCAGCTTCAAGATCAGGGCCTCGGCTCGTATCGAGTCAGTGACCGCGCGACGCAAGGGCATCGTGGTCACCGAATTGCCCTTCAACGTCGGCCCCGAAAAGATCATCGAGGCGATCAAGAAGCTCGTATTGGCAAAAAAACTGCAGGGCATCTCCGACATCAAAAACCTCACTGATCGCAAGAAGGGGTTGCACCTGGTCATTGAGGTCAAAAACGGTTTCCACCCCGATGTGCTGCTCGAACAGCTTTACAAGATGACGCCGATGCAGACGTCGTTCGGCATCAATGCTGTTGCCCTGGTCGATGGGCAACCTCGAACCCTGGGTCTCAAACAGATGCTGGAGGTCTACCTTGAGCATCGCTTTGCGGTGGTCCGCCGGCGCAGCAGCTATCGTCGGGCGAAGGCCGCTGACCGCCAGCATCTCATCGACGGTCTGCTCATCGCTATCCTCGACATCGACGAGGTCATTCAACTCATCCGCACCAGCGACAACACCGACGAAGCACGACGACGCCTGATCGCCGTGTTCGACCTGTCGGAAGTCCAGGCCAACTACATCCTGGACATGCCGCTGCGCCGCTTGACGAAGTTTTCCCGGCTGGAGCTCGAGAAGGAGCACAGCGAGTTGGCCAATGTCATCGCTCGACTCGACGAGATTCTCGGCGACGAGTCTGTGTTGCGCGCCCTGGTCAGCGAAGAGCTCGCACAGATCGCCAAGGATTTTGGTAGCCCGCGGCGTACGGTACTGCTGGAGTCTGCCGGGCAGGTCGTCACATCAGCCACTGCGGTAGAGGTAGCCGACGATCCATGCTGGGTGCTCCTGTCAGCGACAGGGTTGCTGGCACGCACCACCGATGATGCGCCGCCGAGTATGTCAACGGGACGTACCAGACATGATGCGATCCGGTCGATCGTACGCACGACGGCACGCGGCGAGGTCGGCGTCGTCACCACGGCGGGTCGGGTCCACAAGATCGCGGTGCTCGACTTGCCGGCACTGCCGTCGTCTGCACATTCGCCAAACCTGCAGGGAGGTGTCCTGCTGACCGAGGTGCTTGCTGCCGGCGACGATGCGGTGACCCTGATGGCTTTCGGCGAGCCGACAACGGGCATGGCACTGGGCACCAAAATGGGCGTCGTCAAAAGGGTTAAACCCGAATACCTGAGTAACAAAGATAGTTGGGATCTGATTTCGCTGGCAGCAGGGGACGAAGTCGTCGGCGCGGCCTCCCTCGGCTTCGGAGACGAAAACCTGGCGTTCATCTCCTCCGATGCCTACCTGTTGCACTTCAGCGCCACCCTCGTACGTCCGCAGGGTCGGTCGGCAGGTGGCGTCGCGGGCATCAAGCTGTCTGAAGAGGCGAAGGCAGTCTTCTTCGGAGCCATCTCGCGAGTCGACGATGCCGAGGTTGTCACCGTTGCTGGTTCAGCCGCAGCGCTCTCGGGCACCGAAGCCGGAGCCGTCAAGGTGACCCCGCTGTCGGCCTACCCGACAAAGGGACGCGGCACCGGCGGCGTACGTTGCCACCGGCTTCGCAAAGGCGAGGATGCGCTCATCCTGGGCTGGGTCGGTGATGGTCCGGCCATAGCCTGCGCCAGTAGCGGCACCGCCGTCGAACTCCCGGACCCCGTCACAAAACGTGATGCCTCAGGCACGCCCGCTTCCCAGCCACTGAGGGCGGTCACGAGCCCCGTTTCGGCGCTCGCTGCCGCGCAAAACGTGGCAGACTGACCCCGTGCGAAACCACAAAATTCTTCTTACCGCGATCGCGGGCGCTATGGTCACGGTAAGCCTCGTCGGCTGCAGCGACAAGAGTGGCGATCCCGAGCCCAAAAAGCCCCAAATCATGCCTCGTTTGGAGAAGGCGAAGGCGACCCTTGACGGCACCGAAACGCTCAAGGTGTCCTTGGCAACGCCGCAACTGCCCAGCGGTGTGACGGGCCTACTGTCGGCGACGGGCAACGGCAACCACGCACCTGCTTTCAAGGGCAAAGCCCAGTTTGTCGTTGGCGGCGCGAGTCTTGACGCGGACATCGTGGCAGTCGATGACGTCGTTTATGCCAAGACGGGGTTCGCACCCAAATTCGTCGAACTCGATCCGGCTTCGGTTGGTGCCCCCGACCCCGCTCAGCTCGTGGCAACATCGGGCGGGGTGTCGGACCTCTTGGTCAAGACCACGAAACTGGCCGAAGGCGAAAAGAGTCGCGATGGCAAGGACGTGCTCACCACCATCTCCGGCACGTTGCCCGGCAACGTCGTCCAATCGCTGATTCCCACCGCCGACCCGACCAAGGGATTCGCCGTCACCTACCGGTTAACCGAAGACGACCAATTACGCGATGCTCGCATCAACGGCCCTTTCTATGGCACCGAGGTCGTCGCCTACACGCTCAAGGTCTCGACTTCTGACCAACCAGTGGACATCAAGGCACCCTGAGCGCACACGCCCCATGAACAAGAAGGCCGGCTCCGACAGCGCGGGCGGAAGCCAGACCCGCGCAGACACCGGCGCACGTGTCCTGCTTGGTCTTGCGGCGCTGGCCATCGCGTTTGCGGCTGCAGACACGTACGTCGTGGTGCTCGCCCTGCCCGACATGATGTCTTCGGTCGGACTTAACATCGATCAGCTGCAACGCGCCGCGCCCATCGTGTCGGGGTTTCTGCTCGGCTATGTCGGTATCCTGCCGCTCATCGGCCGTATCTCAGATCTGCGGGGCCGGATACCGGTGCTGCTCGGATCGCTCGTGGTATTTGCCGTCGGTTCCGTCATCACCGCGGCGGCCTACAACCTCGACAGCATGGTGGTCGGTCGCCTCATCCAGGGCATCGGCGGCGGCGGTCTGATACCGCCGACCTTTGCGCTCGTGGCCGACTTGTGGCCGCCGGCGCGGCGGGGCCTGCCATTGGGCATTGTCGGCGCAGTCCAAGAACTCGGTAGCGTTTTGGGTCCCCTCTACGGGGCGGTCGTGTTGGCCTTTGGCACTTGGCGTGACATCTTCTGGCTCAACTGCTTCGTCGCGCTCGTGCTCGCCGCAGCCTTGATGCGGCTACGTGCCCGGGGTGTTGAAAGCCGGCGCGACACGAACGCCGGTCACGTCGCCCCTGGTGACATCGACCAGACAGCATCGACGCTCCAGAGACCCGGTCGCCTCGACTGGCTCGGTATCGCGTTGTTTCTCGCCTTACTGACCGCAATCGTGCTGGTGATGACTCAGCCGGCCGCCCTTGTCACCGGCGTGACCAGCGGTCTGGCTTTTCTGCCCGTCGCTGGCCAATCGAGATGGCTGACTCCGATTGCGTTTGTCGCCGCAGTCCTGGCTGCGCTGTTTGTACTTCGGCTGGCTCTTGCGCGCCGTCCGCTGCTTGATTGGCGCGGATGGGGTGCGATTCGCCGCGAAACCGACCTGTGGGGCGCGTTGCTGATGGGGACGTCACTCGGCGGCATCATCCTCACCTTCGCCTCTGCCGATCCCGAAAACCATGTGGTTTCTGCTCAGGCTCCGTTGCTCATCCCCGTCGCAATCATTGCCGCGATCGCCTTCGTATGGCGTCAGAAGGTTGCCGCCCATCCGCTGATTCCACGCGGAGCCCTCAGCGCAAAACCGGCATACGGCGCCCTGCTGGTGTCCTTCTTTGTCGGCGCATCGCTGATAGCTGCCCTGGTCGACATACCGTTCTTTGCGCGCCTCACCGTTTATCGCGACTCGCAACTCGACGCGGCTCTGGTGTTGGTGCGATTCCTGGTCGCGCTGCCCATCGGCGCGGTGGTTGGGGGCTGGCTTCTGCGCCGGTGTAGTGCAGCTCTGCTCACCCCGATCGCTATGGCAATGAGCGCTGCAGCGTTTGCGCACATGGCGACGTGGGACAAAGTGTCCCTCAACAACCCCTACGAGACCTTTTCGCTGGTGGTCGCCGGTTTCGGTTTTGGTCTGGCGATCGCGCCGATCAACGCGGTGTTGCTCGAGCACACCGCCGACGCGGTGCATGGTGTGGCCAGCGGCCTGCTGATCGTGGCGCGAATGGTGGGCATGCTGATCGGCATTTCGGCGCTCACCACGATCGGCCTCCGACGCTTTTATGCGGCTTCTGCGCAGATCCCCGAAGTCACCGAACTGTGCAACGGTTCGGCCAAGGCATGCGGCGCATACAGGGACGCGATCCTCGGCGCCGGACTGGCGCAACTCCATGCGGTGTTCATCGGCGCCGCCGTATGCGCGCTCGTTGCCGGGGCCCTGGCCGCCGTCCTGCTCCGCGACAAGCGCTAATATCCAAAGGTGAGCGATTTTTCCGACCTTTTGACCGCAAATAAATCATTCGCCGACAATTTCTCTCTTGCCGGT
>JBBSRT010000065.1:0-8399 GCA_038242765.1 Propionibacteriales bacterium | reverse complement strand
GCGCGTTCGGCGCCGGAGGTGTCGTAACCGCCGTGAATCCAGTAGCCGAATGGCCGCTTTGCGGTTGGTTCGCGTACGGCGTCATACGTGGTGTCAAAAAAATGCTTCAGCGCACCGGAAATGTAGCCGAAGTTGGCTGTTGTACCCAGCAGGTAACCGTCGGCGGCCAAAACGTCAGCGATGGTGGCTTCAAGGGCCGGTCGGATGACGACCTCAACGTCTTCGATGGCTTCGTGGTTCGCACCGGCCAGCACCGCATCAGTCAACGACTGCACGTTGGCGGTGGGAGAGTGGTGGACCACTAGCAATTGAACCATCTGACCACACTATCGACCACCCGATCTGCCGCGACTGCTCGAGGTGAATCACATTCATCGGGCGTGCATTGGCAGCACTGGTTAGGATCGCTCTACGAGGTGAGGGATGTCCGAAGACTCCGATAGCGCAAACTGTGATGGCGCAGACTTTCATGGCGCCGCCAATGCGATCCTGCGCAATATCGAGCGCGTGATCGACGGCAAATCCGAAGCCGCCAAGATGGCTCTCATCACGCTGCTCGCCGAGGGGCATCTGCTTATCGAGGACGTGCCCGGTGTCGGCAAAACCGTGCTCGCAAAAGCGCTGGCCAAATCCGTCGACTGCTCGGTGCGACGCATCCAGTTCACCCCTGACCTGCTGCCCTCGGACATCACGGGCGTGTCCGCCTACAACCAGGCCGACGGTCAGTTCGAATTCAAGCCGGGTGCCGTCTTTGCGAACATCGTCATCGGTGACGAAATCAACCGGGCGTCCCCGAAGACCCAATCGGCACTGCTCGAGGCGATGGAAGAACGGCAAGTCACCGTAGACGGCGTCACCTATGCGTTGCTGCCGCCGTTCACCGTCGTCGCGACGCAAAACCCCATGGAGATGGAGGGCACGTATGCCCTTCCCGAGGCCCAACGTGACCGTTTTATGGCTCGGATCTCGATGGGCTATCCCGACCGAAATGCCGAACTGGCCATGCTCCGGGGTCGTGACACCGAAAACCCGTTGGACGATATCGGTGCTGTTGTCAGCGCCACCAAGGTCAACGAGATGATTATGCACGTGCGCGGTGTGCATATTGCACAAGCGGTCGAACAATATTGTGTTGACCTCGTGCAGGCCACCCGCGATGACGACGATTTGCGCCTCGGCGCCAGTCCGCGCGCCACGCTCCAACTGGTCAGGGCTGCCAAGGTTGCCGCTTTGTTAGATTCGCGTGAGTTCGTGCTGCCCGACGACATCTGCGATCTCGCTATTCCGGTCCTTGCTCACCGAATCATTGCGGCACGACGATCCCGGCGCAGTGGTTATGCGCCGGCACCGGTTGAAGAGGTTCTGCACCGGATCATCGCGCAGACCCCGATACCGCAAAGCGTTGCGCGGCCCGGATAACGTCGTGGCTCCTATCAGCGCCAAATGGGTTGGCCATTGGCACCTCACCGCTCGCGGCGGGGGTGTGCTTATCAGTTCAGTCACCAGTTTGCTCGCCGCCAACTGGTGGGCGCTGGGGCAGCTCAACTACATCGGTTGGCTCCTGATCGGATTACTGGTTTTTGCTTCCCTGTATGTCGCCATCGGGCATGCACGGGTCGATGTCGAACGCCGTTTCGGGCCGCCGCTGCTCCATGCTGGTGCGCCGCTGACAGTCACGATGACTTTGCGCCACCGGTCATCGGTACCGAGCATGGAGTCCACATGGTCCGACCAGCTGCCCACTGAGTTCGTCGGACGCGCACGCGGTGAGCTGGCAGCTATGGGGCCGGGGCAGGCGTCCACGTGCGACTATCAGGGTTGGGTCACTGTCCGAGGTGTCCACCGCATTGGTCCGTTGGCGATCACCATGCGCGACCCCTTTGGCCTGATCGAACGGCAACATCGGTGTGGCGAGCCTACAGAAGTGCTCGTGCTTCCAAAGATGATCGGGTTGCCAACCCTTGCGGCCTCCTTGGCCGCAGCAAAGGGGCTTGCCGGTGCTGCGCAACACCGGGCCGGTCCAGGAGTCGATGACCTTATCGCCCGCCTGTATGTGCCCGGCGACGAGATGCGGCATCTTCATTGGAAGGCCACAGCACGCCGCGGACAACTGATGGTTCGTCAGGTCGAACACGCCGACGACTCGAGTATCACCGTGGTTCTCAACGCGGATGCGGCATCCTATGGCCGCAGACGTGGAGCGGCTCGCGCCGAAAATGAGAAGTTGCCTGCATTCGAGTGGGCTGTGATCCAAACCGCCTCCATGTGCGCGTCAATCGTTGACAGCGGCTATGAGTTGAGTCTTGTCAGTGTCGGTGAGCCGCTCGGAGAGGGGTCGGGGGTTTCCGGTGAATCGCGATCGATCGAAGACATTCTTGTCGACCTGGCGCACATCAAGCCCGCTCACCGAAGCGGCGCCGCCCCTGCAGACTTGGCCGACGAACTTGCGACCGGGCCGCGACGGCAACTGATCGCGGTGCTGGGTCGCCCCGATGTCCAAACGGCCCGTCAGTGGGCCGAGCTCGCCGCTGTCGGGCTCCAACCGATCGCGTTCATCGACGCTCATACCGCCGACGACACCAAGGCCGTTCTCGAGGCGGCAGGATGGTCGTGTCGGAGTAGCGCGACGGCCGATGAATTGTACGTCGCTTGGCAATCGATCGATGCGGGGTTGTCCCATGTGGCGCGCTGACGGTTTGAGAAGGGCCCGAATCGGCCCGACGTGCGCCGTGATCGCCGCCACGGTCGCCACGATGACTTCGTTCGATCTGGTCTTTCGTGGCTGGCAGTGGCTTTATCTATCCGCTGCCATTACATGCATCGTGCTCGTGACGGCTGCCATTTTGCGTGGTTTGGGCCGCTCGTCGACCTGGGTAGCGGCGGGCTCGTTCATGGCTTCCTTCTTCGCGCTGATGTGGTTCTTTGCCTCTTCCTCGGCGTTTCTGCATGTGCTCCCGACCGCCGCAACCCTTGATGAGTTCGGACGGCTCGGTGGTGAGGCCATGCGCCGATTCGCCGAGAACGAAGCGCCGCTGACCGTGACTGAGCCCGACCTTTTTGTGATGGGCGCATTGGCTGCCGTGGTTGCGCTGTTTGCCGACCTCGTGACCGTCGGCCGCAAAGCTCCGGCTGCGGGAGGTTTGATCTTTGTTGGCGTGTTCCTGACGCCCACCGTCGCGGCCGGGTTGCGACCGAGCGTCTGGGTCTTCGTCGCGATCGCCATACCGTGGCTGTATCTCCTCCATGCCGGCACGCTTCGAAGCGGCAAGCAGCCAATCGAAAGAGCAGCGGGCAGGTCACGACTGCCCGCGATGGGCATTGCGGCTCTGGCACTTGCCGCCGCGCTCGTGATCCCACCAGCCATGCCGGCCAGCACTAGTCTGGGAATTTCGTGGGGCAGTGGGCCGCGCGGCGCGTTCGACTCGGGAATCAACCCGATGCTGGCACTGGGCGAAAATCTGCGGCAAGGCTCCGAGGTCAAGGTCCTTGAATACGCGACCGACTCGAACCAGCCGCTTTATCTCAAAGTGACCAATCTGCATGACTTCACCGGAAAGACCTGGGCGCCGGGCCCGTCGGTGATGCGCAGCGAAGACTCCGACGCACTCGAGGGTCGTGCTGCGCTGCAACCGGGTATCGTGCGCCGCAACATTTCCACCGACATCAATATTCTGGGTCTCAATGCCAGTTATCTCCCGATGCCTTATCCGGCGCAGGAAGTCAATGGGCTGGCGGGCCGCTGGCGCTGGCAGTCCGATGGCCGCAATTTCGAGTCGTCAACGGCGAACACTCGCGGCCAGTCGTATTCGGTGACGAGTCTGCAGGTATCGCCCACTCGTGAGCAGATGCGCAGGGCCGGAGCCAGGTCGGTGGGTTCGCTGGTCGATTACACGCGTCTTCCCGCTCAGATGCCGGTCTCGATAGGACGCGAGGCGCATCGGGTGACCGACAAAATGGACACCGACTACGATAAGGCGATAGCACTCCAGTCGTATTTCAACTCCGGTCTTTTCAACTATTCCGAGGTCGCGCCGGTCGCCGAAGGGTTCGATGGCAATGGTGTCGACGTGCTGGAAACCTTCCTCGATGAGAAGACCGGTTATTGCGTGCACTTTTCCTCGGCGATGGCCGTCATGGCGCGAACCTTGGGCATCCCGGCTCGCATTGCCGTCGGCTATGCGCCCGGTACCCCCACCAGCACCGAGGCCGATGGCAAACAGGTGTATGAGGTCAGTTCCCAACTCTTGCACTCTTGGCCTGAACTGCACTTCGACGGCATCGGATGGGTCTCTTTCGAGCCGACACCCGGGCGGGGCATCGAGACAAGTTTTCGTTCGGAGTTCACCTCGCCGGCCGCGCCAGTGGGGCCGGCCGATGATTCACAGTTGAACACCCGCCGCGACCTTCGCAGTGACGCGGTCACCGATGCCCCCTCGCGGAGTGCCGCAGAATCGCCCTCGGCGCACGGCCCGGCCGTCATAGGTGCGTTTGCGTTGCTGCTTGCACTTGGTGCACCGGCCTTGACTCGGCTGGCCAAGCGCCGGTCCCGACTGCGTCCCAACGGGTCTGGTGCCCCCATCGATGGGCTTTGGCAAGAACTCGTCGATTCGGCATCCGACTACGGCATAACAATTGGCAACGCCGACACCGCACGCATGGTTACAGGCCGTCTCAAAGCGCGACGAAACCTTGATGTTTTGGCGCTCGAAAGGTTGCAGTCCAGAATCGAACGCCAGCGTTACGCCCGGTTGCCTACCGATCGACGAGTCGAAGATGTCGACGACCTGAAGAAGGTGCGCGAAGGCATCGTCCGCGGTTCTACCCTGTGGTGGCGAGTTCGTGCTGTCGTCGTGCCTGCATCGTTGTTCATGCGGTCCGGACAAGAAGTGCGAGCGACCGGCGGGGCGCATAGCGACAGCGCCGACCTAGCCCCGGGCGCGCGGGTTTTGTCTACTTCTTGAGTCTGCGGCTGCCGCCGTGCCAGTCCTCCTGGATGCCAACGGCGTCGACGTCGACGCCCAAACCGCGAAGTTGCGGGGTTTCGCGCAGGCTTCGCTTCAACTCTGCGAAACCGGCAAAGCTTGCCAGTCCAATGACGTGATCCCACAACGTGAGCACGTCATCGGCCTCGGGCAAACGACTTATGACCGGGCCGAAGAAGGCGACTCCGTTGGGTGGTTGAAAGTGCAGGATCGGCGTGCCGACGTCGCTTCCGGTGAGCGCAAGCGCCTCATCGGTCTCGGCGCGGATCTGGGGATCCCAGGAGACGTCGTCGAGGGCGTCTGCCAGTGTGGTCTGAAGACCGGCCTCGGCGAGGATCGGCTCGACGAAGCGGCGTGTTCCGCGATGATCGCTACCGGCGATGTTATCGGCTGGCTGCACCTCGGTATCAAAAATTTGTGAACCAAGAGCTGCGTAGAGCCGCCCCACAGCCTCGGGACCGTGATCCTCGCGGGTTTTTGCTGCGACGCGCAACAGCCTCAATCCGGCGGTATGACCGGCCTCGTACCCCGGCGGAAAATGAGCGTCATAATCGACGTTGGCGTTGATCATCCGTAACGAGATGAACCTCCAGCCGACGGTGTAGTCCCGCTGAGCCATCACGCTACGGACCCATTTGCTTGTCATCCACGCGAACGGACATACCGGATCAAAATAGAAGTTGATGTCGGGATCGCTCATGACGGCGCTGTGCCGTCTCCGAAGGCACTGCCTCCCAGCGATTCGCGCCCATGTGGAGTCATCCAATTGGACAGGTCGGGGCCACAAGGCACGATGTGCGTTGGATTGATGTCGGTGTGCACCAGGTAATAGTGCTCCTTGATTTGGTCGAAGTCGATCGTGTCGCCGAAACCGGGGGTCTGGAACAGGTCGCGGGCATAGGACCAGAGGACCGGCAGCTCGCTCAATTTTTGACGATTGCATTTGAAGTGGCCGTGATAGACGGGGTCAAAACGTGCCAGTGTCGTGAAAAGTCGCACATCGGCTTCGGTGACCGTGTCGCCCATCAGGAAGCGGCGCGTCGCGAGCCGCTCCTCAAGCCAGTCGATCGCGGTGAACAGCCGACTGTAAGCCTCATCGTATGCGGGCTGTGAGCCGGCGAAACCGCAACCATAGACGCCATTGTTGACCTCGGTGAAGACGCGCTGCATGACCTCCTCCATCTCGTCGCGCGTCTCCTCTGGCCACAAATTGGGTGCACCAGCGCGATGGAAGTCGCCCCATTCGAAGTAGAGGTCCTGCGTAATTTGTGGAAAGTTGTTGGTCACAACCTTGCCGGTCGGTATGTCGACCATCGCGGGCACCGTGATACCGCGTGGATAATCGGCAAAGCGGGCGAAGTAGGCCTGCTGAAGTCGTTCGATGCCCAGCACCGGATCGACGCCGCCAGGGTCGAGGTCAAAGGTCCAACTGCGCGCATCGTGAGTGGGTCCGCATTCGCCCATCGAAATGGCGTCCTCGAGCCCCAGAAGACGTCGTACGATGATGGCCCGATTGGCCCATGGGCAGGCGCGCGCAACAACCAGTCGATAACGACCAGTTTCGACGGGCCACAATGTCGAACCGTCGCCGGTAATGCGGTCCTCTATGTAGTTGGCGTCGCGGGTGAACTCTTCACCACCGGTCACGTATGCGTCGTGTGTAGTTGATCCTTCGGACATTGGTTTCCCTTCGATCGACGTCGACCTTGTCGTTTGGTTCCAGCCTATGCCGCCGTGTACTGAAGTGGGTGGTGCTAAAGTGTTTTCATCATGCGTTATGCGAACCTCCTCCTTCGCTGCCGCGTCGAGGCCCCTTAGGTCGGAGCCCTCGCCGCGGAGTTTGTCATGACCGGCCGTTTGCATCAGTTAGCCCGACAAACCGCATCGAACTCAGAGGATTTTCGCCATGGCCATTTCAGCTCAAAAACCCAGCGGCATGCCGCATCAGCGTTATCGTGCATTCACCCCCATCGACCTGCCTGATCGCACATGGCCTTCGCACGTGGTCACCCAGGCGCCACGATGGCTGTCCACCGATTTGCGCGACGGCAACCAAGCCCTCATCGACCCGATGACGCCGGCGCGCAAGCGGCGCATGTTCGACCTCCTCATCGCGATGGGTTACAAGGAGATCGAGGTTGGTTTTCCCTCAGCCAGCGAGACTGATTTCGCGTTTGTACGGCACCTCATCGAATACGACCTGATCCCCGATGATGTCACCATCTCGGTGCTGACACAGGCTCGTGAAGACCTCATCGAGCGCACCGTGCAGTCAATCGCCGGGGCCGGCCGGGCCAACGTCCATCTCTACAATGCGTTGGCGCCCATGTTCCGCCGGGTCGTCTTCGGTATGGGTCGTGACGAATGTCGAGCGATAGCCACGCGCGGCACCGAGATGGTGATGAAATACGCCGACGAACTCTTGCCCAACACCAAATTTGGTTATCAGTATTCGCCGGAAATCTTTACCGGCACTGAACTCGATTTTTCGGTCGAGGTCTGCAACGCCGTCATGGATGTGTGGCAACCGGCCGAAGGTCGCGAAATCATTCTCAACCTGCCAGCAACGGTCGAGATGGCCACGCCCAACACCTACGCCGACCAGATTGAGTGGTTCAGCCGCAACATTTCACGACGCGAACACGCGGCGATCTCGCTGCATCCGCACAACGACCGAGGCACCGCCGTCGCGGCCACCGAGTTGGCAATGATGGCTGGCGCGGACCGGGTCGAGGGATGTCTTTTCGGACACGGAGAACGCACCGGCAACGTTGACTTGGTGACCCTCGGGATGAATCTCTTCAGCCAGGGCGTCGATCCGCAAATCGACTTCTCTGACATCGACGAGATCCGTCGTACGGTCGAATATTGCACCGGATTGCCTGTCCATCCTCGCCACCCCTATGCCGGCGACCTCGTTTACACGGCGTTTTCGGGTTCACACCAGGACGCGATCAAGAAGGGTCTCGAGGACCTCGAAAAGCGTGCCGAGGCCGATGGGACGCCGGTTGGCGACATCGACTGGGAGGCGCCCTACCTGCCCATAGATCCGCATGACGTCGGCCGCTCCTATGAGGCCGTCATCAGGGTCAACAGCCAGTCGGGCAAGGGTGGGGTGGCATACATCCTCAAGTCTGAACATCAACTCGATTTGCCTCGCCGCCTGCAGATCGAGTTCAGCCGCGTCGTGCAGGGGTTGACCGAGGGCGAAGCCGGCGAGATCGAGCCCGATGCCATTTGGAGGGCATTCAGCAGCGAATACCTTGAACACGAAGTTCCCTACGAGCTGATCGGGGTGCAGTCGTCCACTTCGACCGACGGCCTCGATGTGCAAGTTGGCGAGCTCAAGGTTCGCGGTACGAACGCTTCTTTCCAAGGTGAAGGCAACGGTCCGGTGGCAGCGTTCGTTGATGGCAT
>JBBSRT010000064.1:0-8413 GCA_038242765.1 Propionibacteriales bacterium | reverse complement strand
GACATCGTGACGATCAGGGTCGCGCCGGCATAACTTTCGACCGCTGAAGTCAGCGAGATCCAGCCAAAGCTGTTAACGAAGGCAGGGACAGCAAGCGGCGCCGCAAGCAGAACATTCCATACGCGACGACCGGGAAGGTCGGTGCGCTCGACAAGCCACGCCGCGCCGACGCCGATAACGACGCTGGCCAGTACACAAGCCACGGTCAATTTGGTGGTGTTGGCAAGGAGTTCACCGACGCGCGGGCGCCAGATCAATTCGCGCGCGGTGTCCCAACCGGCGTTCACCGTTGCGCCGATGACGAAAGCGGTTGGGATAAGTGACAGGACCACTGCCACTGCGGCAAGGGCAAACACCGGCCACAGGCGCGTCGAACCGTGTCTGGACGTCATCGAACCCGCTCCGTGCGGGAGCGGGTCGATGACGTCAATGGAGGTTGTCAACTCAGAGCAAACCTGCCTTCTGCATCAGATCGACGACCTTGGGTCCGTTGAGCGATGTGAGGTCGATTGCCGGAGCGTCAAGCTCGTCGATCGGCTTGAGTTGCTTGTTGGGGGCGGCATCGGGGTTGATCGAATACTCCATCGCTGTACTTTCGGCGAGGATTTTCTGTCCATCGACACTCGTCAGGTATTCAACGAATTTCTGCGCATTTTCTTTATCGTCGCTGGCTTTGATGACCCCAGCACCCGAGACTGACAGGAACGCGCCGGGGTCTTTGTTGCCGAAGTAGTGCATCTTGACGTTGTCGGAGTTTGCCCCGGATTCGTTTTGGTCCTTGAACCAGTAGTAGTGGTAGATCACGCCGGTGTCGATGTCGCCGTTGTTGACGGCCTTCATCACGGTGCTGTTGCCGTCATAGACCTTGGCGTTTTGTTTGAGGCCCTTGAGCCACGCCAGCGTGGCCTTTTCGCCCTTGAGTTGCAGCACCGAACTCACGATGGCCTGGAAGTCCGCGCCGCTGGGCGACATGCCGACCTTGCCCTTCCACTTCGGATCTGCGAGATCGAGAATCGACTTGGGAACATCGGCAGGCTTCAACGCATCGGTGTTGTAGGCCAACACGGTCGAGCGGGCCGCGAAACCGACCCAGCTTTTGTCGGTAGGCGAATACTTCGCGGGAATGTTGCCAAGTGCCTTGCCGTCGACGGTGGCAAAATCGCCGTTGCTCGATACCAGCGTCATGGCTGGTGAGTTTTCGGTGACGAACACATCGGCGGGCGACTTGTCACCTTCCTGGACGATCTGGTTGGCCATCTCGAAATCATCGCCGTTGCGCATCTCGACCTTGATACCGGTCTGCTTGGTGAAACCATCGGCCATCAACTTCATCAAGTCTTCATGTTGGGCGTTGTAGAGGGTCAGTGTGCCCTTGTCGTTGCCGTCCTTTGCAGAATCATCAGTCGCATCGCTTCCGCATGCGCTGAGCACCAGGGTGGCTGCCAGGGATCCGACAAGGACCCCGAGGACACGTTGTCCAACATTCATTACACGGCTCGCCTTCACTTGATTATTAGGTGAGCCTAACCATACAGGCAACGGTTCCGTGACAAAAACCGAGCAAGCCGGACGCAAGAATCGACCTGACGGTCGACATACGGGCACCAGGTCGATTCCTGCTTTCGGTCGGGCCGGCGGCGACCGTCAGCGCGCAGGGGCGATCGTCCCGCGTACGTCGCCGAAGACCACTGTTGCGCCGTCGGGACCGGGCGCGGTCGCCGAGATAACGACCTCATCACCGTCTTCGAGGAATGACCGGCCTGATCCGTCGGGCAATTCAACCGGCTCTTTGCCGTTCCACGTGAGCTCGATGAGCGCGCCGCGTTGATCGCGGTCTGGGCCACTGATGGTGCCAGAGGCAAACAGGTCACCGGTACGCAACGTGGCGCCGTTGGCGGTCATGTGTGCCATCTGTTGAGCGGCGGTCCAGTACATGCCGGCAAACGGGGGCCGTGAAATTGTATGGCCGTTGATTGCCACCTCGAGCGCGATGTCGAAGCCCCAGGGTGGCGAGTCGCTGTCGTCAAGATAGGCCTGCAACTTCTCGGTCCGGGCCGGTGGCGCAACGCGGGCCGATTCGAGCGAAGCCAGCGGCACGATCCACGGCGAGATCGAGGTGGCGAACGATTTGCCTAGGAACGGTCCGAGCGGCACATATTCCCACGCCTGAATATCGCGGGCCGACCAGTCGTTAACCAGGCAGGCGCCAAAGACGTGTCGCTCAAAGGCGTCCATACCGACCGGCTCGCCCAGCGTTGATCCGGTGCCGACGACGAAACCCATCTCGGCTTCGATGTCGAGTCGTTGCGAAGGGCCAACACTGATTTCCGCGCCTGGAGGGCGGCGCTGACCCGATGGCCGCACGACCGAAGTCCCTGAGCACACCACGGTGCCGGCGCGCCCGTGATAACCGATCGGCATGTGCTTCCAATTGGGTGTCAACGGCTCGGAGTCGGGGCGAAAGATGCGCCCGAGGTTTGAGGCGTGGTTTTCGGACGCATAGAAGTCGACGTAGTCCGCGACCGTGAACGGCATATGCAGCCCGACACCATCGGCTGGCACCAGATAGTCAGCGGCGCGGCCGTCGACTACCCACGCGGCGAGTGCCGACCGCACCTCTGCCCACACTTGGGGCCCGGCGGCCAAGAACGCATCGAGATTGCCGCGCGCAAATAATGTGGCGTGCGCGGGCAAGAGCGATGCAGCCGCGCTTGTCAGGTCAAGGATCTGGTCGCGCAGACCGACACCGACATGGGGCTGGGCACCAAAAGAGCAGTACGGCAACGTGTAGGTGCCGAAATCGATCATGCTGGGCCGCCGCCGAACGGTTCGGCGCGATCGATCAGGCCGCCGTGGTCGAGTAGGCCCAGTGCGGTCAGGTCATTGATCGGGTCCGCAATGCTGCAGGTGCCAAAAGAATGGAACGCATGGCGGATCGCCCACACGTCCTTGTCGCTGAGACGTCTGATGCGCTCGGCCACGTGCTCACTGTCTCGATTCGCGAGGTTAGCCACGACGCTGTCGGCGGCGCGATCGTTCAGCGCCGAATGGGTGGCCAGGATGACGTTGAGGAAGCCGTGGTGTTCATGACCCGTTGCCGGGTCGGTCGAGCGAATCGCATGATGCAGGCCGGCTGTGAGCTTGAATGACACGTTGTTGGCCGCGCACATCATGATGGCTGCGGCCAGCTCCTTCTCGGTGGGAAAGTCACTGGCCTCCGCGCCACCGGTGCGCAGCTTGAGGCCGGTGCCGGCAGGGAGTTCGAAGTCGCTGCCCCACGGGTATTCGCACCACACCGCGACGCCGACGGGAAGGCCCGACACGGCGCCGCCAACCTCCATACGAGCTTCGATCGCGACAAGCGAAAGTCGCGTCTCGTCGAGAGCCGACGCGACGGAATCGTCAAATTCGGCGAGGCCCGTGACCAGCGCGAGCTCGACAGCGCCGGACTGCGATTCGAGTTCGGCGATGAGCTCGGGCAGGCGGGCCGCCGAGCAGACCATCGGTCCGACGAATGTCCCGTGGGTGCTTGCCTTGTGCTCCAGGTGGGCGGCCACGGCATGAGCCATGGGCGCGTTGCCCGGCGGGAAGATCGCGGCATCATCGAATAGCCGCTCATACAATCGGGTCATTTGTCGCCTTTCGCCCAGGACCATGCGTATTTGCCATCGTCGCAGGCTTGGCCGCCCTCACCCAATTCGAGCGGGCGGAAGGTGTCGACCATGACGGCAAGTTCGTCGAAGTATTCGGCACCCAGACTCGCGTCGATCGCACTCGGTTGCGGGCCATGCGAATGGCCGCCCGGATGCAGCGAGACCGATCCCGTAGCGATGCCCGAACCCTTGCGCGCCTCATAATCGCCCGCGACATAAAACATGACTTCATCGCTGTCGACGTTGGAGTGGTAGTAGGGGACCGGAATCGACAACGGGTGATAGTCGACCTTGCGCGGCACGAAGTTGCAGATCACGAAGTTCTGGCCCTCGAAGACCTGATGCACCGGCGGCGGTTGATGAACCCGACCGGTGATTGGTTCGAAGTCAGCCACGTTGAAGACATACGGATACAGGCAACCGTCCCAGCCGACGACATCGAACGGACTTTCAGGCACGGTATGGATGCTCCCGGCCAGTGCGCTGGCCCCGCGGCCGCGATGCTTGATATACACCTCGACATCGGTCTCACCGGATACAAACGGTTCGGTCGGCGTGCGCAGATCTCGTTCGCAGTACGGAGCGTGCTCGAGCAGTTGGCCATAGCGCGAGAGGTAGCGTTTGGGCGGTGCGATGTGGCTGTTCGCCTCGATGCAGTAGGCGCGCAGCGGCTCCTCTGCGGCGGGCACCCAACGATGGTTCGTGGCCCGTGGGATGACGACATAGTCGCCGGCGCCCACTTCGAGGGCGCCAAAAACGGTCTCCACGACGGCGGCACCGGCTTCGATGAAGACGCACTCATCACCTACTGCATTGCGATAGACCGGCGAGGGTGCGCCGGCTACGACATACGAGATGCGTACGTCGCCGTTGCCAAGCACCAGCCTGCGGCCGGTGACCACATCTGTATCGCGTTCTTGGTCGCCGAAAAGATCATGCAACTTCAAGTGCCGCGGAAGCAGTGGCACGCCCGGCACCGTCGACGAGTCGGGAAACTCCCATACGCGTGCCTCCGTCATGGCCGAGGGGACACCGCGGTGATAAAGCAGCGACGAATCCGACGAAAACCCTTCCTCGCCCATCAGCTCCTCGCGATAAAGGTTGCCGGCCGTATCGCGGTGCTGCGTATGCCGCTTGGGCGGGACGTTGCCGACCCGCTGGTAGTGCGCCATGCTGGCTCCTTAGAAGTTGCCTGCCCTAGAAATTTCCACGGCGTTCCTGTTCGCGTTCGATGGCTTCGAACAGCGCCTGGAAATTGCCTTTACCAAATCCCAGCGAACCATGCCGCTCGATGAATTCAAAGAACACGGTGGGCCGGTCGCCGATCGGCTTGGTGAATATCTGCAACAGATAACCGTCCTCGTCGCGATCGACCAGGATGCCGCGCTTTTGCAGTTCGTCAATCGAAACCCGGACGTTGCCGATGCGCTCGCGCAGAGCCGGGTCTTCGTAATAGCTGCGCGGGGTATCCAGAAACTCGATACCTTCGGCGCGCAGTCGATCGACCGTCATCAGGATGTCGTTGGTCGCCAACGCGAGGTGCTGGGCGCCTGGCGCTCGATAAAACTCGAGGTATTCGTCGATCTGCGACTTCTTTTTGCTCGGAGCCGGCTCGTTCAGTGGGAACTTCACGCGGTGGTTGCCGCTTGCGACGACCTTGCTCATGAGGGCGGAGTAGTCAGTGGCGATATCGTCGCCGATGAATTCGGCCATGTTGGTGAAGCCCATGATGCGGTTGTAGTAGTCGACCCACTGGTTCATATCTCCGAGGCCGACGTTGCCGACAACATGGTCAAGCGCCTGGAACAATCGTTTCGGTGCGCCTTCGCGCTTCTGGCGTGTTGAGACCCGGGCCACGTAGCCGGGGAGGTAGGGGCCGTCATACCTGCTGCGGTCGACGAGCGTATGGCGGGTTTCGCCGTAGGTGGCAATGGCGCCGATGCGCACGGTGCCGTGCTCGTCGGTGATGTCGTGGGCATCTTCGAGGATCGTGGCGCCTTCGGCTTTGGCGTGTTCGATGCACTTGTCGACATCAGGCACCTCGAGGGCGATGTCGGTGATGCCGTCACCGTGCTCGAAGTGGTGTTTGATGACGGCGCTGTCGGGGTTGACGCCACCTTGGAAGACGAAGCGGACGGCGCCGCTCTCCATGACAAATGAGTGGTGATCACGATTGCCGGTCTCGGGCCCCGAGTACGCGACAAGTTCCATACCGAATGCCGACCCGAAGAAGTGCGCGGTCTGGGTGGCGTTGCCAACAGCCCATACGATCGCGTCCCAGCCGGTGACCGGGAACGGGTCGGTGTCGCCGTCATATTCGACGAGTCCGACGAGCTGCTTGAGTTGATCGAAGTCTAGGTGGGCGATGCGCTCTGAGTCGGTTAATTGTTGATCGAGGGACATGGGGCACTCCTGGTGTTCGTCCGGTTCGCTACAGCCAGCGAACCGCACATTGTCCCGCTGAGCAACCTGTCCATCATTCGGTGCACATTATTGGCACTGGAATGGGATATCCTGAGGCTTCCCTAGACAAAACGTTCAGTTTGTCTATTATTTTCTGAACGGGGTTTCATGGTTGCCGCACAGTCTCTTGATCGGCTTGACATCGCCTTGATAGCTGCGTTGCGGGCGAACCCGCGTGTCGGGGCACTTGGACTCTCTCGCGAGATGAAAGTGGCACGGGCAACGGTGCAGTCGCGGCTGCAGCGGATGGAGGATTCGGGCATCATCACCGGCTACGGACCCGACATCGACTTGGCCGCCGCGGGCCATCCGGTACTCGCATTCGTGACCCTCGAGATCGCCCAGCGTTCCCTCGAGCAAGTTCATGATGAGTTGGACTCGCTGCCCAATGTGCTTGAGGCATTTGTGACCACCGGCACCGGTGACGTGCTTTGCAAGATCGCGGCGTCATCCCACGAGGACCTGCAGGAGACGCTGCTGCATCTCAATCGTTCGGAGACCGTCGTACGTTCCACCAGCGTCATGGTGTTGTCAGTCCTGGTGCCAACGAGGACGCTGCCAATGCTTGAGGCGGGCGCGGCCAACGCGGGGCCGGGCGCTAGTCGCACCCGTGCGCCGGCCTATCGCTAACCCCTCGCGGGTTGAAGCCGCATCGACTATTTAGCGCTCACAAGGGACGAACTCAGGTGACGTCGACGTCGACAACCTGATCGCGCAACCATGGGATCACGCCACCGGCCAGCACCGTCTCGACCTGACGCTTCGAAAGACGATGTGTTGCGCCATAGCGTTGATCCTTGGTCACGTTGTGGACGGCGATTTCGTTGCCGGCTGCAAGTGCTTCGCGCAGCCCGTCTAGTCGCAGCACATCGCCCTGCGCGATCTTCGACCGATCGGCGGGGTCGGCAAACTCGAGTGCGAGCACACCGAAGTTGGCAAGGTTTTGCCAATGGATGCGCGCGAAGGACTCGGCCAAAACTACCTGCAGCCCCAGAAAGCGGGGCGTGATTGCCGCATGTTCGCGTGAGGAACCTTGCCCGTAGTTGGAGCCGGCAACAATGATGTGTCCCGAGGAGTCACGCGATTCAAGAGCACGCGAAACATACTCCTCGTCCACCTGGTAGAAGGTGAACTCGGCGAGCTTGGGAATGTTGCTGCGAAAAGGCAGCACCCGGGCGCCGGCAGGCAGGATCTCGTCGGTCGAGACATCGTCGGTGAGGGTGAGGGCGACCGGCGCTTCAATCGCATCGGGCAGCGGCGGAAAATCCGGCAGCGAAGAGATGTTGGGTCCCTTGACCAACTCGACCTGGGCGGCTTCATCGGCAGGCAGCGGGGCCTCCAACATCGCGGTGTTAACGCTCGATTCGGCCGGCTCCTCAAACGATGGATAGTCGATGCCGAGCAGGTCGGGCAGGTCACGCGGATCGGTGATCTTGCCTGTCAGCGCGGCAGCGGCAGCGGTTTCGGGCGAACACAAATAGACCGCATCCTCCTTGTCGCCCGATCGGCCGGGGAAGTTGCGTGGCATCGTGCGCAAGCTGATGCGCCCGGTGGCGGGCGCCTGCCCCATACCGATGCAACCCATGCAGCCCGACTGGTGCAGGCGTGCCCCGGCGGCGATCAGGTCAAAGGTGCAGCCCAACTTCATGAGGTCCTGCAAGATCTGCCGTGAAGTCGGATTGACGTCAAAGGACATGCCGTCGGCGATCTGTCGCCCCTTGACGATGCCAGCGGCGATCGCGAAGTCACGCAAACCGGGGTTGGCCGACGAGCCGATCACGACCTGCTCGACGTCGCGCCCAGTGACTTCGCTGACCGGTACGACGTTGCCCGGAGAGCTCGGTGTGGCGATCAGCGGCACGAGCGTCGACATGTCGATGGAGTCAGTCACATCGTATGTCGCGTCGTCGTCGGCAAGCAGTTCGGTGAAGTCGTCTTCGCGTTGTTCGGCGCGCAAAAAGGTGCGTACCTGCTCGTCGGCGGGGAACACGGTCGTGGTCGCGCCGAGCTCGGCTCCCATATTGGCGATCACATGGCGATCCATCGCGGTTAGGTTCGCCAAGCCTGGACCGTGGTATTCGACGATGCGGTTGACGCCGCCCTGGACGCCGTGACGGCGCAACATCTCGAGGATTACGTCTTTGGCGCTCACCCATTCGGGCAGTGAGCCGGTGAGTTCGATGCCCCAGATCTGCGGCATGCGCAAAAAGATCGGTTCGCCGGCGATAGCGCGGGCCACCTCGATGCCGCCGAGACCGATAGCCAACATCCCCAAAGATCCGGCTGCGGGCGTATGG
>JBBSRT010000063.1:0-8423 GCA_038242765.1 Propionibacteriales bacterium | reverse complement strand
TGCCCGGCGGCCTGGGGGCATCCGCGGTTGCCGCGGGGGCGAAGAAACCAAAGCATGGGGGAAGCAAGAAGAGCGGGTCGACGGCCAGCGGCGATTCGCTGACCTCACCCATGCAGGGCACGATCGTCAAGCTTGCGGTCGAGGAGGGCCAGGAGGTTGCCGAAGGCGATCTCATCGTCGTGCTCGAAGCGATGAAGATGGAGCAGCCGCTCAACGCCCACAAGGCGGGCACCATCACCGGACTCGAAGCCGAGGTCGGTGTCACGGTCAGTTCGGGTGCCGTCATCTGCACCATCGGCTGAACCTACTTCAGGCCGAACCAGTCCGAACGCAAACCCAGCGTCCATCGGGCGTCGTTGCCCGTGATCGTGCGCGAAGCCTTGGAGCCCTTGAGCGTCAGGCTGGCGACGCGGCCACCCCAGTCGCCACCGCCGGTACGCTTGGTGATCGACAGGGACCTGAGGGTACCGATCGTCGGGTACTTTCTCTCCAACGTCGACGCCGACACGGTTTTGGTCCAGTCATGATTGGCGTTACCAGACCAGCCGTCCCAGGGGTCCGACTTGGCCGTCAGATACGGCATGCTTCCCACAGCGCTGTAGCCGCCCGAGGACGATGAGAACTGCGTGAACGCCGGCTTGCCGCCATAGGTCACGATCTTTCCCGCGGTGCCCCTCACAGCGGCATCGGTGTTTGCGGTCTCGCGAGCAACACCGCCATAAACCTGGCATGACGTGGTGTCACAGATGTCGTAATAGCGGCTCCCCGAGATTGCTCGTACGCCGTAGGTTCGCGCGGCGACCGATTGCGCCTTGAGGGCTTCGGACTTCCACGACGACGGCATTTCGGCCGATACGACACCGCGTGTGTAGTCCTCGATGCCGAGCACGTTGACCGTGTCGCGAGACGCGGAGCCCGACCTCGGGTATGCCGATCGCAAAGCGCCGCGATAGGCCCTGCCCGAGCCATTGGGCAAGATCAAGGTGATCGGCGACGTCGCCTCGAATTGACCTTCACCACTCCACGAGATGCTCTTGTATGAGCGCCACTTGGTGTCGTTGTATTGAAGCACCGATCGCGAGGTGGGCTTCTTGGAGTCGGGCATGATGCGCCAATAGCGCACCTTCTTGCCCGATACCGTAGACGGCAACGACAGCTTCGTATTGGCGTTGATCTGGCGCAGGCTGAGACCACTGCGATGGGTCACCACGACCGAGGACGAGGTGTCTGCTGAGAGCAATACCCGAATGGATTTGTTATAGCTGCCCAACGCGGTCCTCGGGTAGTAGTGCGCCAAGATGTCGTTATATTTGACGCCCTTGAGCGCTGCGCCTTGGGCGCCATACTGGCTCATGCCGATGCCGTGGCCGTATCCATGGCCTTTGAGAACGAACTTGCGACTCGACGGCACGGTCAAGGTGTTCGCCGAAGGTGCAGTTGAACCAGTCGAAGTGCGTGTCGTCTTCACCGTCGTCTTGGAGCCCGTAACGATGATGGTGCCCTTTTGGAACGTCGCTTTTTGTGTCTTGCCACTGACAGTGACACGCGAAGCAGGCAAACCGAGTTTGCCTTTTGTCGCGCCAGCCTTCCCATACGCGGCATAAACCTTGCCGTAGATGCCAAAGGCCTTCATCGTGCCGTTGGACTGCTTGTAGCCATAGATGGTGCCATTTTTAAACCGCGCATATTCGACCTTCGCAGCGTTTGTGCGGATCGCCTGCCTCGGGTCGCCCAAGGCGCCGGTCGTGCCGCCAACACTGCGATATTCACTATCGACCGAACCGGTCACACCAAAAGCCTTGGAGCCCACCGCATAAATCGAACCATTCTCAAAACGGACATAATCATCGCCCGACGCAGTCTGCCCAACCTCCGACGTCTGCTTGCCCAGCGCTCCCGAGGCCCCCCCGAGACGCTCATACTCCTTCGACAACGCCCCACTCACGGAAAAGTCGAAACTCGTGCTGACTTTGCCGGTCGAAGTGTTGTAGGCGATCCAGCCGTCCTCGAAGGTCGCCTCCTGCGTCTTGCCGCTCTCCACAATGCTCGAGGTCGGCAAACCCAGTTTGCTCGTCGTCGCACCGGCCGTCTGGTAGGCCTCATAAACCTTCCCGTAGATGCCGAAGGCCTGCATCGTGCCGTTGGGCTGCTCGTAGCCGTAGATGGCCCCGTTCTCGAAGCGCGCATATTTGACATCGGCCGGGTTGGTCCGGATCGCCTGGGTCGGCGTGCCCAGACCGCTGGTCGTTCCGCCAGCGCTTCGATATTCACTATCGACCGAACCGGTAACGCCGTACGCCTCGCCACCCGCCGCGTAAATCGAACCATTGGCAAAACGGGCATAATTATCGCCCGCCACGGTCTGTCCAACCTGCGAAGTCTGCTTGCCTAGCGGGCCAGTGACACCTCCGAGACGCTCGTACTCGGCCAACAACGCACCGCTGAGCGAGAAGTCGAAACTCGTGCTGATTTTGCCGGTTGAAGTGTCATAGGCGACCCAGCCGTCTCGGAAGCTGGCCTTCTGTATGCCGTTGGACTCGATCACCCGCGAGGTCGGCAAACCCAGTTTGCCCGTCGTCGCACCGGCCGCCTGGTAGGCGGCAAACACCTTGCCGTAGACCGCGAAAGCCTGCATGGCGCCGCTGGACTGCTTATAGCCATAGATGGTGCCATTCTTGAACCGCGCATACTCAACACCGACCGCGTTGGTCCGAATAGCCTGGGTCGGAGTACCCAAAACACCGCTCGTGCCATCAACGCTGCGGTATTCACTATCGACCGAACCGGTCACACCGAAAGCCTTGGCGCCCGCCGCATAAATCGAACCATTCTCAAAACGAGCGTAATCATCGCCCGACTCGGTCTGCCCGACCTTCGATGTCTGCTTACCCAGTGCCCCCTTCGCTCCACCGAGACGCTGATACTCAGCCAACAACGCCCCACTGAGCGAGGCCGACGCCTTCTTGGTCAGTAGATCTTCTACACGATCGCGGAGCCCGCCGGACGCGCTGAGCCACGAATATGCATACCGGCCCGGACATGCGGTGCCGACTACGTTGCGGTGTCCTGAAATTCGTTCCAGCCGCTTACCACCAAGAGAGTAAGATCCTTTGGCTGAAATGCCATAGGCGCCGAAGCGCCAGCCAACGATTTTGACGACCGCATCCTTCATCGCCGATGACGGAGTTGCGGTTTCGAAGTTCCCCATCATGGAGACACCCATGGTTTCCTCGTTAACCGCTCCGTTGCCAGCGTGTGCCCCGCGTACGGGTTTATCGATCCCGCCGCGACGCCCTTCAAAGATCTGACCGTATTTGTCGACGAGGAAGTTATAACCGATGTCGCACCAACCGTGACCCTTGACGTGGTAAGACTGCGCGGCGCGCACAATACTGGCCGATTGGGATTTCGTATAGGAGTTGGTGCCAGCCGAGTGGTGGATGACTGCGCCGCGAGTTGTCCGGCCGAGTTGGGGCGACGAGCAATACGTACCGCTGTTTGCACCCCAATTCCCACGGGTGATGATCGAAGGTTGAGCCGGGAGTGACGCGCTTGAAGCAGCCTTCAGCGCTGATGCCGAAACATCAGCGCTTGTGGTTGTGTAGGCCACCGGCTTGATGTCCGAATCGGAACTGGTCGGATCACCCGGATCGATTGTGGCCACTTTTACGTCCGCGGGCTTTTGACCATCGCTCGACTGTAATTTGACTGCAACACCATCGGCAGCGCCGACCCACAATGGTTCGGTGCCTGGACGCCCACCGTCTTCGGCCAACGTCTCAACATGGAGGTCCTCCCACGAACTCCACTTGTCGGACGATCGCGTACGAACCTCAACGGTCAATCCGGCCGGCGTCTGGCCTTCCCAGGTCACGCCGACCATGGCGAAATTGTCGGTATCCGTGGCCGGAAGCTCGGCAATGGTTCGCGGCTGTCCTGGCGGTAGCGCTACCTTGTCTTCGGCCGATGGCGGGCCGTCACTATCGACGAGGGGGTCAATGGGCACCGCTCTCTCGTGGAACTCGACCGGCGGCGCCGACGGCTCTGAATTTTGCTGAGCCGCCTCGGGCTGCGATTCGGGAGGGGTGGCAAATCCGAGCGCGACGACAAGTGCGATGACGACGGCGACGGGCAGGAGTCTCCATAGAGAGCGCCAAGAAAACATTGGGAAGTTCCAATCGTGTTACACGTGTTACATGTGTGACCAAAGTGAAGTCAGTAGAGACTACAGCCCTCGGGGTGGAAAATGTCACCTTTTCTGGAACAATTCCAAATTACAATCATGTAATTCGTCACGGTTATTCGCGTGCGCTAGGGCTGTCGATGCATTCCCCGGGCGACTTCAGCCACGGTGCCCGACATCGACGGATAGACCGTAAACGCATGCGCGACCTGATCGACGGTCAGAGACGCCGAGACCGCAAGTGAGATCACATGGATCAACTCGCTAGCGCGCGGGCTCACCACGACACCGCCGATGATGATTCCCATACCTCGACGCGAAAAGAGTTTGACGAAACCGTCATGAACTCCCTGCATCTTGGCCCGTGGATTGGCACCGATGGGCAAAGTCGCCACGTCAACGGCCAACTCCTGCTCGTCGATCTGAGTTTGCGACAAGCCAACGGTCGCAATTTCTGGAGCGGTGAAGATGTTGCTCGAGACGTGGCTGAGGTTCAGTGGATGCACCGTATCGCCCAAGAGGTGCGCCATCGCGATCCTGCCTTGCATCGCGGCAACGGAGGCCAGCATTAAAACGCCCGTGCAGTCGCCGGCGGCATAAATACCGTTTTTGGTCGTGCGCGAGACTTTGTCGACACGAATGAAACCAGCGTCGTCGCATTCGACTCCCACTGATCGAAGTCCGAGCTCGGCGGTGTTGGCAATGGACCCCAACGCCAGCAAACAGTGCGAGCCCTCCACACGGCGTCCATCAATGAGCTCGACGCAAACGCCGTCAACGGTCCGCTTGACCGACGCCATCCGCGAGCGACCAAAGACCTGCATCCCTCTGCGGGTGAATACATCCTCAATGACCTTCGCGGCATCTTGATCCTCGCCAGGCAGCACACGATCGCGGCTAGAGACCAACGTGACGCGGGCGCCCAAGCCCTGGTATCCGCCAGCGAACTCTGCACCGGTGACTCCAGAACCGACCACGATCAGATGTTCGGGAAGTTCTGGCATGTCGTAGACCTGGTCCCAGGTGAGAATTCGTTCGCCATCAGGAAGCGCCGCGTCGACAACCCGCGGATGTGCGCCGCTCGCGATCAGCACGGCATCGCCGCTAATTTCGCTTTGCGCGCCGTCCGCGGCCGTCACCTGTAGCACGGCGGAGTCAACCATGTGGGCCGAACCTTCGACAACCCTGACGTTGGCCAACACCAATCGTTCGGCAATGTCGGCTGACTGTGCCGCGGCCAACCCTTTGACACGAGCGTTGACAGCGCTCAGGTCGACTCCGATGTGATCGGGCAGGTCAACTCCAAGCTCGGCGGCTCTTCCCACCTCCGTCACCAGATCGGCGGTGGCGATGAGGGTCTTGCTGGGCACACAATCGGTCAGCACAGTAGAGCCGCCAAGACCGCTGCGCTCGATCAATGTCACCTCAGCGCCAAGATGTGTTGCCACAACGGCAGCCTCATAGCCGCCCGGTCCGCCGCCGACGATCACCACATGAGTCATCGCTCAATCATGGACCACGACGATCGCGCGGTAGCCGTCGGCATCGTTGGGCACCGTCGCGGTCGTTGTCGTAGCCTGAGGTCTGTGACCCCCCGCGACGATGCCCAACTGGCTGCTAAAAGACTCCGAGAACTGACCGGTGGCGGCAACCACGATGTCGCCGTGGTTATGGGTTCGGGCTGGATGCCAGCCGCCGATGAACTGGGCGAAGCCGATTATGAGTTCGCGAGCACCGAGCTTCCCGGCTTCGCAGTGCCCTCAGTTGCCGGGCACGGTGGAACGATCCGGTCGGTCACGATCGACGGCGTTCGGGTCCTCGCATTCTTGGGACGCACACACTATTACGAAGGCCGCGGTGTCGCCGCTGTCGTCCACAGCATAAGGACCGCGTCGGAGGCCGGCTGCAGGGCAATCGTGCTGACCAACGGTTGCGGCGGGCTCAACACCGATTGGACGCCCGGGACCCCGGTGCTCATCAGCGACCACGTCAACCTCACGGGGCAATCACCGATTGAAGGCGCTCACTTTGTCGACCTGACCGACCTGTATTCGGCGCGTATCAGGAGACTTGTGCGCGAAATCGACCCATCGCTCGATGAAGGTGTCTATGTGCAGCTGCCCGGACCGCACTACGAGACCCCCGCCGAGATCGCCATGATCAAGACCATCGGCGGTGATCTGGTGGGAATGTCGACGGCGTTGGAGGCAATCGCCGCCCGGGAAGCCGGTATGGAGGTGCTGGGTATCTCCCTTGTGACCAACCTGGCTGCTGGGATCAGTGGCGAACCGCTCAACCACGAAGAGGTGTTGGCCGCCGGCAAGTCGGCAGCAACGCGTATGGGCTCTCTCCTCGCACAGATTTTGCCGAAGCTGTGATGGGACAGCAACCGGTGAGCGCCGATTTGCAGTCGCGCGCTGCGGCTTGGCTTGCTCAGGATCCTGACGAGGCCACGCGGACCGAACTCCAGGCGCTGATCGACTCGGGTGACGAGACCGATTTGGCCATGCGATTCGGCGGGCGGCTCGAGTTTGGCACCGCGGGTCTGCGCGGCGCCCTGGGTGCTGGCCCCATGCGGATGAACCGCGTGGTCGTCGCTCAGGCCGGGGCGGGTCTGGCCGCCTACCTGCTCGAGAACGACAGCACACCATCGGTAGTCATCGGCTACGACGCCCGACACAATTCGCAGATCTTCGCTCGCGACACCGCCGAAATCATGGCTGGTGCCGGTGTGCGGGCGCACCTGTTGCCGCGATCGTTGCCGACCCCGGTCCTCGCGTTTGCGATTCGCCATCTTGGCGTGAGCGCCGGCGTCATGATCACCGCATCGCACAATCCGCCGCAAGACAATGGCTACAAGGTCTATCTGGGGGACGGGAGCCAGATCGTGCCGCCCGCTGACACCGAAATCTCGACGCACATTATGGCGATCGGTGCAGTCGATGAGTTGCCGCGCAGCGACGATTACCACCGGCTGGGCGACGAGGTCGCCGGCGCTTATATCGGGGCAGCAACGGCTTTGTCGGCCCCCTCCGTGCGCAACCTGCGCATCGTCTACACGCCCATGCACGGAGTCGGCCGCGACACGTTAATCGAGGTTGCACGTCGCGCCGGATTTGACGACATTCACGTTGTGGCCGCGCAGAGCGACCCCGATCCGGACTTCCCGACCGTCGCCTTTCCCAATCCCGAAGAGCCCGGCGCCATGGATTTGGCTCTTGACCTGGCGCGCAAAGTCGGCGCCGACATCATTGTCGCCAATGATCCCGACGCCGACCGATGCGCCGTCGGTGTGCACGCCGGCGGCGCATTCCGCATGTTGACCGGCGACGAGACCGGCGCCGTGCTGGCCGATTATCTTTTGCGCACCGGTACCCGGGGTGTATTTGCCGAATCCATCGTCTCTTCGGACCTGTTGCGCCGGCAGGCCGCCGCATACGCTCAGCCGTACGAACAAACGCTGACCGGCTTCAAATGGATCGGCAAGATCGACGGCTTGGCATTCGGCTATGAGGAGGCCCTTGGGTTTGCCGTTGCTCCCCACATTGCGCGCGACAAGGACGGAATCACCGCCATCCTTCGCGTACTGGACCTCGCTCACGAACTCAAATCGACCGGCCAGACACTCATTGACCGTCTCGATGAGATCGCCCGCGAGCACGGTTTGCATGCCACCGGACAGTTAGCCGTCCGTGTCGATGACCCGGGTGTCATCGCCGCCGCGATGGAGAAGTTGCGCCACGCTCCACCGGAAGCGCTTGCGGGCATCGCCGTGGTCTCCATCGACGACCTCGCCGACGGTTACCACGGCCTGCCACCCACCGACGGTATTCGGCTCGGCCTGGCTGATGGGGCGCGAATCATCGTCCGACCATCGGGGACCGAACCCAAAATCAAGTGTTACCTCGAAGTAGTCATACCCGTCGAGGGTGATGTCGCGGCAGCCCGCGGCGAAGCGGCGAAGCAACTGGATGCCATCCGCAGCGATCTGGCTTCAGCGCTAGGCCTGTAACAGTCGCCCGAGCGGCCCGTGCAGAGAGCAAACGGACAGAAATTCAGGAAATCTGGATGTTTTCAGCGCGTTTGCCCCCCGCAGTGACCCGAGACGTTTTGCGTCGAGCGCAACGAAGCGACAGCTTGGCGTTCCCGCTCGAGCATGTCGGTTGATGCGACTACTCTTGTCACCATGCTCAGACAAACGCTCGACGGCCTACCCGGCGTCGACCAGGTCGGTCTCGAG
>JBBSRT010000062.1:0-8505 GCA_038242765.1 Propionibacteriales bacterium | reverse complement strand
GGCTCGTAGCGCGGAGAAGAAGGCTAGCTCCGTGGAGAGGGCTTCGGACAAGAAGGCTGCTGCGCCGAAGAAGACGGCCACGAAGAACAAGACGGCTGCTTCCAAGAAGCCTGCCGCGAAGAAGACGACCACCAAGTCGACTACTTCAAAGTCAGCGGCCAAGAAGCCTGCTGCTAAGTCGACGACAGTGAAGCCTGCTGCTAAGTCGACGACAGTGAAGCCTGCTGCGAAGTCGACGACAGTGAAGCCTGCTGCTAAGTCGACGACGACAACGCCAGCTGCGAAGTCGACGACGACAACGCCAGCTGCGAAGTCGACAACCGTGAAGACGACGGCTACGGCAACAACGGCAACTGACAACAAAAAGGCCTGAATAACACCGGTCTGATACGAAAAACAGCACGACCGGGTCCAGCCACACGGCTGGCCCGGTCGAGGCCGTTGCGGCGCGGACAGTTAGGTGCTCGGCGTAACTCGGCTTTTGCGTCCATCGCTACTCTTGCCGAGTGTTCGATTTGTTCCAGATCCAAAACGGGGTGTTGCTGGTCCTCAGCATTATCTTGTTCGTCGTGAAGGCAGCCGCTTTCATTGATTGTTTGACCCGGTCCGAAGCGCGCGTCGCAGCCGCTGGCACGCTCGAAAAGAAGGCGTGGCTCATCATTTTGGGCCTTGCGCTGGCCGCCCACCTCTTGTTTTGGTACCCGATCGGTCTGCTCAATCTGGGCGGCACGGTTGCAGCGCTGGTCTACCTGGCGCAGGTTCGCAGCGTCCACCACTGAGGCGTCATACCCCCCCCGCACCAACGACGTAACGCGTTCTTTATCACGTCTGAGGCTCGTGACTGGCCAAAGCCGACTCAAGTTCGTCATGATGTCAGACGGGGTTGGCGTGCTCGAAGCGATGCGACGAACGACGCAAAAGACAACGTAAGGATCTATGCACGTGACAATTGAGTCCGAATCCAGAATCGAACGCGCGAAGCGGGCGCTGCGTGCCCGCACCGTCGACGACCTGAGAACTTCTGAATCTCCGCTTAAGAATGCCATCGATTGGGTCGTTTTCGGCGTCACCGGCGCCATCGCCCTGGCCTTCATCGTATGGGGCGCGATGAGCACCAACAGCCTCAAGAACACCGCTGGCACCGCTCAAGGCTGGGTCATCACGAACACCGGCTGGTTCTTCGTGTTGGCCTCGAGCTTTTTCGTGATCTTCGCGCTGTGGCTGGCTGCCAGCAAATACGGCAAGATTCCACTGGGCGCCGACGACGAAAAACCTGAATTCAACACCGTGTCGTGGATCGCAATGATGTTCAGCGCGGGCATGGGCATTGGTCTGATGTTCTTCGGGGTGGCCGAACCTCTCCAGCACTACGCGGCTCCGCCTCCGGGCACCACCGAGGCGCAAACCGATGCCGCGCTGCAGACCGCGATGGCGACGACGATGTTCCACTGGGCGCTGCACCCGTGGGCGATCTACGCCTGCGTCGGTATCGCGATCGCCTACGGCACCTTCCGCAAGGGACGCTCCAAGCTCATTTCTTCGGTGTTCCGGCCGTTGCTGGGCAAGAAGACCGAGGGCCCGATCGGCCGCATCATCGACATTCTTGCCATCTTCGCGACCCTGTTCGGTTCGGCGGCATCGCTGGGACTGGGCGCACTGCAAATCGGCAGCGGCCTGGAATTCAACGGCTGGGTTGGTGACGTCGGGACGCCGGTACTCGTTGCTGTCATCGCCATACTGACGATCGCTTTTATCGCGTCGGCTGTCTCCGGTGTCGCGAAGGGCATCCAATGGCTCTCCAACATCAACATGGTGCTCGCGCTGACCCTGGCGCTCTTTGTCTTCGTGGTTGGCCCGACGTTGCTGATCCTCAACCTGTTGCCGACGGCGCTGGGTGACTACGCCTCACAGTTCACCGAGATGGCATCGCGCACGAACGCCAGTGGTGACGAGAAGATGGCCGCCTGGCTGTCGAGCTGGACGATCTTCTACTGGGCGTGGTGGGTTTCGTGGACCCCCTTCGTTGGTATGTTCATCGCGCGCATCAGCCGTGGACGCACGATCCGCCAATTCGTGACCGGCGTGCTGCTGGTGCCGAGCCTCGTGAGCCTCGTCTGGTTTGCCGTTTTCGGCGGCGCAGCCATCGATCAACAGCGCAAGACTGGCGACCTCGTTGGCAAAGGGGGCGTCGTCGACAGCGACTCAGCCCTGTTCGACATGCTGCAGCATTATCCGCTCGCCACCGTGACCACGGTGTTGGTGATGCTGTTGGTCGGCATCTTCTTCGTTTCGGGTGCCGATGCGGCGTCCATGGTGATGGGCACCCTGTCCGAGCGTGGCACGATCCATCCGAGTCGCCCGACCGTGATCTTCTGGGGCACGTTGACCGGGGCCGTTGCCGCGATCATGCTGGTGATTGGCGGTGGTGGCGCTTCGGCGTTGACGGGGCTGCAAGGCTTGACGATTGTGGCCTCGCTGCCGTTTGTGTTGGTGATGTGCGCGCTGTGCCTGTCGTTGTATCTGGATCTCAAACACGATCCGATGATCCTGCGTGAACAGATCGGCAGCGAACTCGTCGACGGCGCCGTCGTACGAGGTGTTCAGGACCATGGCGAACAGTTTGGACTGGTCACCAAATCGGCCGAAGTGGAACGCCCCATCGACAACGCGCGTTGATTCCTCCCGCTCAAGATTTGGGACGCTGCGGTTGACCTATGCCGCCTAGGTCAACGAGAACGTCCCAAATCGTGTGGAAGTAAAGTGCGCGGTATGGGTGACACGCGTGCAACAGACGACGCGATCTCGATTGACGGCCTCGAGAAGTCGTTCGGCACCACCAAGGCACTCGACGGTCTTGACCTGCGCGTCGCAAGCGGCGAAGTGCATGGCTTCATGGGGCCGAACGGCTCGGGCAAATCGACCGCGATCCGCGTGCTGCTCGGGTTGCTGCGCGCCGATGCCGGCACGGTCGAACTGCTGGGCGGCGACCCTTGGCGCGAAGCCGCCGCACTGCATCGACGTCTGGCTTATGTTCCCGGTGACGTCAACCTTTGGCCCAACCTGTCCGGCGGCGAGGTCATCGATTTGCTTGGCCGGTTGCGAGGCGGACTGAACGAACACCGCCGTACATCGCTGCTGGAGCGCTTCGAACTCGATCCGACCAAAAAGGGCCGCACCTATTCCAAAGGTAACCGCCAAAAGGTCGCCCTTGTCGCGGCGCTGTCTTCCGATGCCGAGCTGCTGATCCTCGACGAACCCACGTCAGGTTTGGATCCACTCATGGAGGCGGTCTTTCAAGAATGCATCGGCGAGGTCAAGAACGAGGGCCGCACCGTGCTGTTGTCGAGCCACATACTGGCCGAAGTCGAGTCATTATGCGACCGGGTCAGTATCATTCGCGCCGGCCGTACGGTCGAAAGCGGAACGCTCGCCGACTTGCGGCACCTGACCCGCACATCGGTCCTATCCGAGACGACGCGAAACCCTGTCGGTCTCGATGAGATCGGTGGCATTCACGACCTTGTGGTGGAAGGCAGCCGTATTCATTTTGAGGTCGACACCGCGTCGCTAGGTGCGGCGCTGGCAAAACTCGGGGAGTTCGGCATCGAAACCCTGACGAGTCAACCGCCGACGCTCGAGGAACTTTTCCTGCGCCACTACGGCGACAAGATCGACAACACCAACGATCCGGAGGAGGCGCAGACCCGATGAGCCCGTTCACCGGCACGGGTACGCTGTTCCGCTTTTTCTGGCGCCGCGACCGCTTTGGGCTGATCTGGTGGACAGTCGGGGTCGTGATGCTCTATTGGTCCCAAGCGGTCAGCGTCGACGCTTTGTATGCAACTCAGGCCGAATTCGACATCGCTGCGACAAGCATGCAAAACAATGCCGCTCTCATCGCGATGGCCGGGCCGGCGCGAGTGCTCAACACCGTGGGCGGGCAGGTTGCGTGGCAAGCCAGCGCATTCGGCGCCGTCGTCGCCGGCCTCATGAGCATGTTCCTCATCGGGCGTCATACGCGCGCAGAGGAGGAGAGCGGTCGTGAAGAATTGCTGCGCTCGGGCGTCGTCGGTCGGTATGCGCCCTTGGCTGCCGCGGTCACCGTCGTCAGCAGCGCCAACATTCTCTTGGGCCTGTGCGTCACAGCGAGCCTGGTCGGCTATGGGTTGCCGTTCGCCGGATCGGGCGCGCTCGGGGTCGGACTGACGTTGGCCGGCATGGTGTTCATGAGTGTTGCGTTGCTGGCCGCCCAGTTGACCGAAGGCGTGCGTGCCATGTATGGCATCACCGGGGCCGTCATCGGCGTGTCCTACCTATTGCGCGGCATCGGCGACATCGGCAATGGCGTGGCGTCGTGGTTGTCACCCATCGGATGGGGGCAAGCGATGCGAGCGTATGCCGGCGAAGTGTGGTGGCCAGCGCTGATCCCGGTGGTCGCGATCGGCGTGCTGGTCGGACTTGCTCTGAAGGTCTTAGGCAGACGCGACATTGGTGCGGGTTTGTGGCCCCCGCGCCCGGGGCCGGCGCGTGCCGGGGCCGGTATGCAAGGGGCTTTCGGACTGGCCTGGCGACTGCAGCGCGGCGCCCTCATCGGCTGGTCGCTCGGGGTGTTCCTCATGGGGATTGCTTATGGGTCGATCGGCGACAGCGTGGGTGATCTCATCGGAGACTCCAAGACTGCCTCCCAAATGATTGCCCGGGCCGGCGGTGACCTCGTCGACTCGTTTTATTCGACGACCGGCCTGATGATGGCGTTGATCGCCACGGGTTTCGCGATCTCGTCGGCGCTGCGGCTCCGCGGTGAGGAAACCGCTGGCCGCGTCGAAGCGCTGCTGGCCACGTCGCTGCCACGGTGGCGCTGGATTGCCAGTCATACGCTCATCACCTTGTTGGGTACCGTCGTGGTCGTCGGGCTCGGTGGCCTCGGGACCGGAGCGGCGTATGCGGTGGTTTCCGGTGATGGCTCTCAGTTGTTGCGGTTGACGGGGGCGACCCTGGTACATGTGCCCGCTGTGTTGGTCGTCGCTGCCTTGACCTTGGTAGTGGTTGCCTTGGCGCCGCGTATTGCGATTGCTGCATGGCTTGCCCTTGTGTTTTGTCTGGTCGTGATGATGTTCGGCGCGATCCTGCAGTTGCCGGGGTGGGTCATCGACGCGTCTCCGTTCAGCCATACGCCGTTATTGCCGTCTGAGCCGATGGCATGGGCACCGGTGCTTGTGCTGTCTTTGACGGCGGGTGCGCTTGCATTGGTGGGTTTCGTGGGTCTGCGTCGCCGCGATATCAACTGAGCTGCGGTGGCCGGTGACTTACGCACCACCTGAGTGCATGGCCGGTGAGTTAGGCACCATCTGAGTGCCTTCGGTGGTGCCTAGCTCACCGGCGACGTGTCCACAGATGGGCAAGGCAGCCATGTTGTCCACAGTCTCGCTTTTCGAAGCAACATCGAGCACCCAATCGGTTGTTGAATCGGCGCATGCCCGCACCCGCCTCCATACCGGTTCTGTTCACGGCTGGCCCATTCCATCGAGGGACTGCGCTTGCGGCCGGACTCACGTCGCGAATGCTCAACGGAGGTCGCTTCACGCGGCTGTTCCCGTGTGTCTGGGCGCTTCGTACGCATGTCATGACCGACTCCGACTGGGTGCTCGCCGCTCGGCTCGCTGTGCCCACAACCGCTCGAGTCACAGATCTCACCCGCATCCGGTGTTTGGGTCTGGACGACGGACCGCTTCGGCCGTTCCACTTTGTTATCGAGTCGGATCTGCACATCGATATCCCAGATATTTTTTTGCATCGGACCGTCGAATTGCCGCCAGTCGATCAGGATGGAGTTACTCCGGCGGCGGCCTTTATCGCGTATGCCGCGACGGCGCGAGTGATCAATGCCATCAAGGTTGGCGACTGGTTGCTTCACAACAAATACATGACGATGGCGGAGTTGGTCGAAATTGCAGAAGGTCAGCGGTGGCGCCCCGGAGCGCCAGAGGCGTTGTGGGTGGCGCCGTTCTTAGACGGCGACTCTCGATCGATGAAAGAGTCCGAAACCAGAGCGTTGCTCGTGTTCGCTGGCCTGCCTGTGCCTGGGTCCAACAAGGAGGTCGCTGTCGGTCCGCAGGTGCTTGGTGTGGGAGACCTGAGTTATCTGCGGTGGCGTCTGGTCGTGGAATATGAAGGGAGTCAGCATCTCAACGACCGAGGGCAGTGGAACTCGGACATTGACAGGTACGCGGGTTTTCGCGACAACGACGTGAATTATGTGCAGGTCACTCAGGAAAAGTTGCGAATGCCGCGAAAACTGGTTTCGGAGGTTTACCGCCAACTCGTGCGAGGCGGTTACGACGGCCCAGCACCGATATTTGGCCAGCGGTGGCGTTCGCTCTTCGACCCAATTCGCGCTGCCCGGCCGTACGGCGGTGAGTTGCGCACCACTATCTCGGGACGGCGGTGAGTTGCGCACCACTATCTCGGGACGGCGGTGAGTTGCGCACCACCGATCATGTTGCGGTGGTGTCTAACTCACCGGCAACCGGCAACCGGCAACCGGCAACCGGCAACCGGCAACCGGCGGCCGGCACCACGGAATCGACGCGGGCAACCATTAGCGCCGGGAGCTTGGGCTACTTCTTGCCGCGGCTGGCGCGGTTGCGCTCGTTCGCATCGAGGATGACTTTGCGGATCCGCACCGACTTCGGCGTGACCTCGACGCATTCGTCTTCGCGGCAAAACTCAAGCGACTGCTCCAGGCTCAGATGGCGCGGCGGCACGAGCTTTTCGAAGAGGTCCGAGCTGGCAGCGCGCACGTTCGTCTGCTTCTTTTCGCGCACGATATTGATGTCCATGTCGTCGGCACGGGAGTTCTCGCCGACGATCATGCCTTCATACACCTCGGTCGTGGGTTCAACGAAGAGCGTCCCGCGTTCTTGGATGTTGGTCATCGCGTATGACGTTGCTGCACCGGCACGGTCGGCGACAAGTGACCCCGATGAACGGGTCGTGATCTCACCGAACCACGGCTCATAGTTTTCGAAAACGTGGTTCGCGATGCCGGTGCCGCGAGTGTCGGTGAGGAACTGGGTCCGAAAGCCGATCAGCCCACGCGCGGGTACCAAAAACTCCATCCGGACCCATCCGGTGCCGTGATTGACCATCTGTTCCATGCGGCCTTTACGGCTGGCCATCAATTGCGTGATCGTGCCCAGGTATTCCTCGGGGGTGTCGATTGTGAGACGTTCGACGGGTTCGTGCACCTTGCCGTTGATGTCGCGGGTGACAACCTGTGGCTTGCCGACGGTCAGCTCATAGCCTTCGCGACGCATCTGTTCGACGAGGATCGCGAGCGCCAGCTCGCCGCGTCCTTGTACTTCCCAAGCATCAGGTCGTTCGGTCGTCAGCACCTTGAGGGATACGTTGCCGATGAGTTCGCGATCAAGACGGTCCTTGACCAAGCGTGCGGTGACCTTGGTGTGCTTTTCGCGCCCGGCGAGCGGGCCGGTGTTGGTGCCGATCGTCATCGAGATCGCCGGCTGGTCGACGGTGATCAGCGGCAGGGGGATCGGGTTTTCGGCGTCGGCAAGAGTTTCGCCGATGTTGATGTCGGGGATACCGGCAATGGCGACGATGTCGCCTGGGCCAGCGCTTTCGCCGGGCACACGATCGAGTGCTTCGGTGACGAGCAGTTCGGTGATCTTGACGCGTTCAATGGTGCCGTCGCGCTTGCACCACGCGGCCTGCTGCCCCTTCTTGAGTTCGCCTTCATGCACGCGTACCAGCGCCAGCCGGCCCAGGAACGGTGAAGCATCCAGGTTGGTGACATGGGCCTGCAGGGGCGCACCCTCGGTGTAGGTCGGAGCCGGCACCGAATCGAGAATGGTCTGGAACAGCGGAATCAGGTTGTCTTCATCGGGCATGCCACCATCGGCGGGCTGCGTCAGCGAAGCGCGACCGGCTTTGGCCGAGGCGTAGACGACCGGAAAGTCGAGCGCGTCCTGCGACGCATTGTCGTCGAGTAGATCCATGAAGAGTTCGTAGGTCTCGTCGACGACTTCGCTGATGCGCGCGTCGGGACGGTCGACCTTGTTGACGACGAGGATGACGGGCATTTTGGCGTTAAGCGCCTTGCGCAGCACGAAACGCGTCTGCGGCAGTGGGCCCTCGGAAGCATCGACCAGAAGCACGACCGCATCGACCATCGACAGTCCGCGTTCGACTTCACCGCCGAAGTCGGCGTGCCCGGGCGTGTCGATGATGTTAATGGTGACGCCGTCTTCGGCGCCGGGACCGGCATACTTCACCGCGGTGTTTTTCGCCAAGATTGTGATGCCCTTTTCGCGCTCCAAGTCGCCAGAGTCCATGGCTCGTTCGGCAAGGGTATGGTGCTCGTCGTAGCTGCCCTGTTGGCGCAGCATGGCATCAACCAGGGTCGTTTTGCCGTGGTCGACGTGGGCGACGATGGCGACGTTACGCAAGTCGTGGCGTGTAGGCATGCAAAAATCTCAGTTCGTATGG
>JBBSRT010000061.1:0-8601 GCA_038242765.1 Propionibacteriales bacterium | reverse complement strand
CACCGCGTTGACCGTCGGCAGCGTTATCGCGGTTCGTCCCGACCTCGTCCATGGTGCACGCCGTCTCATCCCCGCGCCGGCTCTTCATGTCAGGTCTGTCGAACCGGAGCAAAACTGATGAGGCGCCGCGGCTTCGTGCTGGCCGGCTTGCTTGTCACGATCCTACTTGCCGGTGGCCTCGGTTATTGGGCGAGCGACAGCCCCGATGGCCTGAACCGGGTCGCCATGGACGAGGGGTTCAACGCCCATGAGCGGGCGCCGGTGACATCGGGCAGCCCCCTGGCTGGATACGAGTCCACGCGGGTCAAGGACCCGTGGCTCTCCAGTGCCGTCGCGGGGGTGACAGGAGTCGCGATCTGCTTCGCGGTCGCCGGAGGCGCTGCATTCGCGATACGCCGTAAGCGAAGTGACCGTACCTCCACCGGGACACGGCGGCAAGCCGACGAGCCGCGAGACTCGCATCAGGGCGATCCGGGGTGAGTGGCGCACATAACCACACGCTCTACCGGCACGGAGTTTCTAAAGTGCATCGACTACCGGCGCACGTGAAAATTGTGGCGGCGTTGACGTTCACCATCGTCGTCGTGGCCACCCCCCGAGAACAAATCTGGGCTTTTGTGGCGTACGCGGTTCTTGCGGCCACCGCCATCATCGCCGCGGGTTTGCGACCTGCACATATCGTCAAACACTTGGCCATAGAGCTTCCCTTCGTTTTTTTCGCCCTATTGCTGCCGTTCGTCTCACGCGGGCCCGAGATCTCGATCGTGGGCATCGGGCTCAGCCAGACCGGTATGTGGGACGCCTGGAACATTCTTGCGAAGGCGACATTGGGCACGACCGTATCGCTGGTCCTGGCCTCGACCACCAGCGGAAATGAACTGTTGCGGGGGCTCGAGCGGTTGGGCGCACCAGCGCTGTTCGTCCAAATCATGAGCTTCATGCTGCGTTACGTCGAAGTGACCAGTCGAGAACTGGACCGGATGCGGGTTGCTCAGGCATCTCGTGGCCTTCGGGGCAACGGTGTGCGGAGGTGGCGCGTGCTGAGCCATGTCGTCGGTAGCTTGTTCATCCGCACCTATGAGCGCGGCGAACGTGTCCACCTCGCGATGCTCAGCCGCGGATACCGCGGATCGATGCCGGCGCAATCAGCCGCATCGGTGCCCGTTTCGACGTGGGCCTACGCGTTTGCGCTTCCGGCACTTGCCGCGGCGTGTGCTGCGACCGCGTGGACGACCCCATGGACGTGAGGGCGCCGGCTTTGGAACTCAGGGGCGTGGCCTTTGCCTACCCCGACGGTAATCAAGTGTTGTATGGCGTCGATCTGCGAGTCGAAGTCGGCGAACGGGTAGCCATGCTCGGCCCAAACGGTGCCGGCAAGAGCACCTTGGCGTTGCACCTCAACGGCATTCTCGAACAAGGCGCGGGCTCGGTGCGAGTTTCTGGCGTTGAGGTAACTAAGGACACTGTCGGTGAGATCCGGCGTCGGGTCGGTCTGGTGTTCCAGGACCCCGATGATCAGTTATTCATGCCTTCGGTGCGCGACGACGTTGCCTTCGGTGCCATCAACGTGGGTTTGCGCGGTGCTGAACTCGACCGTCGAGTTGACGATGCGCTTAATGCGGTTGGCATGCTCGAGCACGCCGACCGGCCTCCCCACCACCTGTCTTTCGGTCAGCGCCGACGCGTCTGCATTGCGACGGTCCTAGTGATGCGGCCCGATGTCCTCGTGCTTGACGAGCCGACGAGCAATCTGGATCCAGCGAGTCGTCGCGAACTGACCGAGGTCCTCGAGTCGCTTGCGGTCACCACGCTGCGTATCACCCATGACCTGCCCTACGCGTTGCAACTCTGTCCACGCTCAGTCCTGCTCGACGAAGGGGTGCTCGTGGCTGACCGACCAACCCGCGTGTTGCTGGCCGACGAGGAGCTGATGCGTGCCCACCGGTTGGAACTGCCCTACGGCTTCGAGTTGACTGTCGCTGGATAGACTGAGCGCTATGGGAATCCAGATCGCTCCGAGCATGCTGTCGGCTGACTTCGCCAATCTCGAAGCAGAGGCTCGCCGCATCAGCGGCGCAGACTGGCTCCACGTCGACGTGATGGACAACCATTTCGTGCCCAACCTCACCGTCGGCGTGCCTGTGGTCGAAGCGCTAGCCAAGGTGTCTAGCCAGCCGATCGACGCCCATTTGATGATCGACGACCCCGACCGCCACGCACCGGCATACGCAGAGGCCGGCGCGGCCAGCGTCACCTTCCATGTTGAGGCTGCCCATGCGCCGATCCGGTTGGCTCGCGAAATCCGGGCCCGCGGCGCCCGGGCCTCGATGGCGCTCAAACCGGCAACCCCGATCGAACCGTTTGAGGATCTCCTGCCCGAGCTTGACATGATCCTGATCATGACCGTCGAGCCCGGTTTCGGCGGACAGAAATTCCTCGATGTGTGCCTACCCAAGATTAAGCGCGCCCGCGCACTCTTGAACAAGCATGGCGGCGACATCTGGCTCCAAGTCGACGGTGGTGTCTCAAGCCAGACCATCGAGCGCTGCGCCGAAGCGGGAGCCGACGTCTTCGTTGCCGGTTCTGCGGTCTTTGGCGCAGACGATCCCGACGCCATGATCAGCGAACTTCGACGGCTCGCCACCGCCAGCAGTTGCATCCACTAGAATTGCGATACGAGCAACGCTCGTGTGCTCCGGGGTCGGTGTAATTCCGAGCCGGCGGTCAAAGTCCGCGACCCAGCGCAAGCTGGTTGAACCGGTGAAATTCCGGTACCGACGGTGAAAGTCCGGATGGGAGGCGCACACAGACGTCGGCGATGTGCAGACATCGCCGGGGTTTGACACCCGGGAGCCCGCGTGCGCGGACAGATCGTCCGGCTCACCGCAGCGGCAAGAAGGTGTACCAATGGCACGGCCAGCCGAGATCGAGGCGATGCGACGCGCAATCGCTGCTGCCGGTGATGCCTGCTTAAGACCCTTCCCCAATCCGTATGTCGGTTGCGTGCTCCTCGATGCGGGCGGCGACGAGATTGCGATCGGGACGCACCGTGGCCCCGGCAGCCCGCACGCCGAGGTCGATGCGTTGCGGCAGGCAGGCGACCGTGCCAGCGGCGGCACCGCTGTTGTCAGCCTTGAACCTTGCAATCACACCGGGCGCACAGGCCCCTGTTCACAAGCGCTCATCGAAGCGCACGTCGCCCGTGTTGTCTATGCGCAAACCGATCCCAACCCGCAGGCTCGCGGCGGCGCGGCGACCCTGCGGGCCGCCGGGCTTGACGTCGTGGGAGACGTCCTTTCCGCCGAAGCCACGCATCTCAACACGGTATGGACGCACAGCATCAGTACCGGCCGGCCCTTTGTGACATGGAAGTATGCGGCAACACTGGACGGCCGCAGCGCCGCCGCAGACGGGACGAGCCAATGGATCACCAGCATCGAGTCGCGGCGCGACGTGCAGAGACTGCGGGCGCGCTGTGATGCCATCATGGTTGGCACCGGCACCGTGATCGCCGACAACCCGCGACTCACGCTCCGCGACGGCGACGGCGAACCGTTGCCCTTCGCCGAGCAGCCGTTGCGGGTGATTGCCGGCACCTCCGCCGTGGCCGATGACCTGCACATCTGGAATGACGATGCGCCCACGCTGCAAATCCGCGCCGCTTCCCCATACTCGATCCTTCGGGCTCTCGACGGCGAATCAATCCGCCACGTATGGCTTGAGGGAGGGCCGCGTCTAGCCGGCGCATTCGCCGACGCCGGACTGATAGATCGTGTTGTGGGCTATATCGCGCCCGCGGTGCTGGGTGCAGGCCGAAACGCGATCGACGGTGCGGCGGCAACGCTTGGCGACCGACACCGATTCGAGTTCACTGACATTCGCGCCATCGGTCCCGACATACGGGTCATGGCCACACGTCCAGAAGGGACCGACTAAATGTTCACCGGCATTATCGAGGAGCGCGGCACCGTTGTCGCCATCACTGACCTGACAGATGCCATCCGGCTGACGATCAAAGGAACGAAGGTGCTCGAAGACGCCGAGCACGGAGATTCGATCGCGGTGAGCGGCTGTTGCCTCACTAGCGCCACACAGGTGGTGGAAACCTTCTAGGCCGATGTAATCATGGAATGTTTGGAAAAAACGACCCTGGGCGTGTTGAAGGTCGGAGACGAGGTCAACCTCGAGCGGGCGATGAGCGCCGGTGGACGGCTCGGCGGACACATCGTCCAAGGCCACGTCGATGGCACCGGTGAGGTGCTGAGTCGCGAACCCAGTGAGCATTGGGACCTGTTCACCATCGCGGCCCCGGCGGCCATCAGTCGCTCTTTGGTGGCTAAGGGATCGATCACGATTGATGGCACGTCACTGACCGTCGTCGACGTGCACGACGATCCGGTCCCGACCTTCACCGTTTCTCTCATCCCCACCACGCTTCGCGACACGACGTTGGGTCAACTCAGCGTCGGCGACCGGGTCAATCTTGAAATCGACATCCTCGCTAAATATGTAGAAAGGCTCCTCTCATGACCTTCCAGCTCGACACCGTTGAAGCGGCGCTTGAAGCCATCCGCTCGGGCAAAGCAGTGGTCGTTGTCGACAACGAAAACCGCGAGAACGAAGGTGATCTGATCTTCGCCGCAAGCAAGGCCACCCCCCAGCTCATGGCATTGATGGTCCGCTACAGCAGTGGTTATGTATGTGCGCCCGTCACCGGCGAGCTCCTCGACCGCCTGGGCATTCCGCTCATGACGCCACACAATCGTGAACGGATGCGCACCGCATACACGATTTCGATTGATGCACGAGACGGCATTACCACCGGCATCTCGGCTGCCGACCGTGCCCGGACGGTGCGCACGTTGGCGGATTCGGCGACCGAATCTTTCGAACTCGTCCAACCCGGGCACGTCCTGCCCCTACGTGCATTGCCCGGCGGCGTGCTGCAACGGCCCGGCCATACCGAGGCTGCTGTTGACCTGACCCGGTTGGCTGGGCTTACCCCCGCCGGCGTGATTGGCGAGATCGTCAACGACGACGGCACGATGATGCGTGGACCGGACCTGAGGACATTCGCCGACGAGCACGGAATCCCGATGATCTCGATCGACGATCTCATCACGTATCGCCGGCTGCATGAGCAGCAGATGAAGCGAATCACCGCAACACGGCTGCCGACCGAATTCGGTGAATTCACCGCCTATGGCTATAAGGATGAGATCGACGGCACCGAGAACATCGCCCTTGTCTATGGCGACATCAGTGACGGAGCCGAGGTGCTGACCCGCGTGCATTCTGAATGTTTGACCGGCGATGTGCTTGGTTCGCGGCGATGCGATTGCGGGCCGCAGTTGCAGGCTTCGATGGCCACGATCACTCAGGAGGGCAGGGGAGTGGTCATCTATTTGCGCGGACATGAGGGGCGCGGCATCGGTCTGCTCAGCAAGCTGGAGGCCTACGCCCTTCAAGATGGCGGCCGCGACACCGTCGATGCGAATCTGGACCTCGGTTTTGCCATTGATGGCCGCAACTACGCTGGCGGAGCGCAAATGCTTCGCGATCTGGGTGTCACGTCCGTACGGCTCCTCACCAACAATCCCGACAAGGTTGCCGCCCTTGAGTTGTATGGCGTCAAGGTCAGCGAGCGACTACGGGTGGCCATTGAACCCACCGTCGACAACCTGCGTTATCTGCAAACCAAAGCCGAACGCATGGGACATGACCTGCCCGATCTCGTACCCAGTGACAAAAGCCTGGTACCCGGAGACAAGAGCCTAGTGCCCGGAGACAACAGGTGAGCGGCGAAGGTGCGCCGAACGTGTCCGGCCTCAACGCGGTCGGCGCCAAGGTGGCCGTCGTTGCGTCCTCATGGCATACCGAGGTCATGGACGGACTGGTCGCCGGAGCGCAAGCGGCGTTGGCCGAGGCCGGTGTCACCGACGTTCGTCTCGTGCGCGTGCCGGGCTCCTTCGAGCTGGCCATCGTCACACAGGCGTACGCCAAAGCCGGCTACGACGCCGTGGTCGCGTTGGGGGTCATCATCCGCGGCGGCACACCGCACTTTGAGTACGTGTCGGCAGCTGCGACCGATGGACTGAACCGCGTGGCTTTGGATACCGGTGTGCCGATCGGTTTCGGCTTGTTGACCTGCGATGACGACCAGCAGGCTCTGGACCGGTCTGGGCTGCCGGGCAGCATGGAGGACAAAGGTCGCGAGGCGGCGCAGGCGGCGCTGGCGACATGGCAACTGCTCCGACGTGTGGACTAGGCTGAGCGGCGATGAAAACCTTCGAACAACTCTTTGCCGAACTCAGCGACAAGGCCACAACCCGCCCCGCCGGATCGGGGACCGTGTCCGCGTTGGATGCGGGCGTCCATACGATCGGCAAAAAGCTTGTGGAGGAAGCCGCCGAGTCATGGATGGCCGCCGAATACGAGTCCGATCAACGGCTCGCCGAAGAACTCAGCCAACTTCTCTATCACGCCCAGGTCATGATGCTGGCCAAAGGACTCACCCTCGACGACGTCTATGCGCACCTGTGATCGCAGGCTGTCGAGCGCCGCTGCCACCCGTGTCGTCCGAATGAGGAATCATGCTTAAAATCGCCGTCCCCAACAAGGGGGCGCTCTCCGAAGCCGCCACCACAATGCTGTCCGAGGCTGGCTACCGTCAACGTCGTAGCAGCCGCGACCTTGTGATGCCTGACCCTGACAACAATGTCGAATTCTTTTACCTGCGACCGCGCGACATCGCCATCTATGTCGGTGAGGGCACGCTCGACGTTGGCGTGACCGGTCGCGACCTGCTGCTCGACTCAGGCTCCAATGCGCAGGAAGCGTTGCCGCTCGGATTCGGTAGGTCGACATTCCGGTTTGCCGCACCGGCCGGCACGATGGGATCAACTGCGGATCTGGCCGGCAAACGGATCGCGACGTCATACGAGCTGATTGTCGAGCAATATCTTGCCGCACGCGGCATCGAGGCCTTCGTTGTCCGTCTCGACGGTGCGGTTGAGTCATCGGTTCGTTTGGGTGTGGCCGACGTGATAGCCGACGTCGTGGAGACCGGGGGCACCTTGCGCCAAGCCGGCCTCGACGTGTTCGGCGAGCCGATCCTTGAATCCGAATCGGTGTTGATCACCCGCCAGGGTGCTGAGAACCCGCCCGGATTCGAAGTTTTTAAGCGCCGTCTCGAGAGTGTCCTGGTGGCGCGCACCTACGTCATGATGGATTACGACATCCAGACGACCAACGTCGAGGCAGCGGTCGCGCTGACGCCCGGTATCGAATCTCCGACAGTCTCCCCGTTGCACCGTCAGGGATGGGTTGCCGTGCGATCGATGGTTCCCCGGGACCGTGCGCAACGTGTCATGGACGACCTACGTGACGTCGGAGCACGCGGCATTCTCGTGACTGACATTCTGGCCTGCAGGCTCTGATGCTGGTTCGGCCGGTCGGACCGCGCATCATCGCTTACGGTGTAGCCGTCATCCTTATCGTGCTCACCGTGGCGGTTGGTATGGCGTTGCCGCCGCAAATCCGTGCCCAGTTCACCGTTTTTGAACTACTCACGTTGGCCGGGTTGCTGTTGGCGACCCTGATCGGCCTGTATGCCGTTGCGCGCAGCTTCGTGCGCATTGATGACGAGGGCCTGTGGGTGCGCAACGGATATCGCGATCACATCTTTCATTGGGCCGACCTGCGCGGTGTGAGCTTTCGTTCCGGCTCGCCCTGGCCAACATTGGTGACCACCGAGGGTGATCGGGTTATTCTGTTTGCCATCCAAAGCACCGATGGTGCCTCGGCCCAGGCGGCCGTCGCGGCGATCCGCGAGCATGTATGAGCCACCATCCTTCGCTGGCTGCGCCCGCCTTCCCCGGCGATGACGGCAGTGTCGACGCTGCGTTGGATGCCGCGCTCAAGGTATACGCCGCCGATGAGCAGTTGGCGCCGGTGCTTGCGGCGCTCGACGGGGTGCGTCTCATTGTCCCCGTTGTGGCGCTCTTGGGCGAAACGCCGTCCGGCGGAGACAAGGATGCCGACATGGCCGCAGTGTTCATGACCGGTGCCGACGGACGTCAGGCATTGCTGGCGTTCAGCTGCCTCGCCACAATGCAGCTCTGGGATGCACAAGCCCGGCCCGTCTCGGTCTATTCAGGTCAGGCTGCCCAGGCGGCGGTGGCCGAGGGCGCCTCGGCTGTGCTGATTGACATAGCCGGACCGACCTTGGTGGTCATCGAATCGGGCGACCTCGATCACCTGGCGCAGGGCCATCGCATCATCGACAGCTCAGCCGGTCCACTGTGGCTGACGTAAACCGCCTCCTCGGTGGAATTTCACAGGGGTGCATGCTGGCTGCTATGATGGGGGCAGAAGTGGAGTTCACCTCCCACCCGCACGGTTTACGATCGTGGGGTAGACGCGGCCAGACGAGTTTTGGCTGTGAGCAACATGCGCGTACGCGTGCATGTTCCTGGTGGCCTTCGTTTCGCACGGAGGCCATTTTGTTTGTCCTCCCGTCATATTTTCGAACCCAGGAGGACTTATCACCACAGAGTTGCGCGTCAATGACCGGATTCGTGTCGCCGAAGTGCGCCTTGT
>JBBSRT010000060.1:0-8648 GCA_038242765.1 Propionibacteriales bacterium | reverse complement strand
GGTGGAGGTCGAAGGTCGGACCACCAGGTGTGCGCGTGCCCAGGCGTCCCATGGCGCCGGGCACCGATTCGAGATACCAGGCGAAGTCTTCGCCGCCCAAACTTTGCGTCGTAGCGGCAACCGCGCTGGGGCCGATGGCGGCGGCGACCGCTCCGCGCAAGGCCTCGGTCGCGTTGAAGTCATTGACCACCGGCGGTACACCGCGCACATACAAAATATCGACGCTCACCCCGTATGGCGCAACGATGTCGGCGATAAGTCCGCGCACCAGATGTTCGGCTTCATGCCAGGCCGCCGCGTCGAGCATGCGCAGCGTGCCGTTGATCTCGCCGGTGGATGGGATCACGTTGGCGGCATTGCCGGCGTTAATTGAGCCCCACACCATGCTTGCTCCGGCCCGTGGGTCGAAGCGACGTGACAAGGCTGCCGGCAATTGTGTCAGCAACGTAGCGAGCGCGAAGGTGAGGTCCTGCGTCATGTGGGGACGCGACGTATGGCCACCTCGACCGCTCAGTCTGACACGGATCCGATCAGATGCGCCGGTGATCGATCCCTCGCGGATGCCGACCTGACCCACATCGAGCGACGGATCGCAATGCAAGGCAAAAATACGTGACACGCCCTTGAGGACACCGGTCGAAAGCACCTTCAGGGCACCACCGGGCATGACTTCTTCGGCGGGTTGGAAGATCAGCCGGACGCGTACCGGCAGTGGTTCGCGTTCGTGGGCGGTTGCGAGTGCAATCGCCGCGCCAACCAAGGCGGTGATGTGAACGTCGTGGCCACACGCATGGGCAACACCGGCGATCTTGGAGCGCCAGGGATCCTGGGACGTATCTGCGATCGGTAGTGCGTCGATGTCAGCACGCAATGCGACCACCGGGCCGCTTTCGCCGCCGATGGTCGCTGTGAGGCCGCTACCTTCGAACCGTTCGAAGGCGATGCCGGTCTTGTCCATCCACGCCGCGATGAGATCGGTCGTGCGGTCTTCATGCCACGAGAGTTCGGGGAAGCTGTGGAACTCGCGTCTCAGTTCGATCAGATCGGGGGTGATCTCATCGATGGTCAGGTTGAGCGTTGCGGCCAAGGGCATCTGTTTAGGATATCGCCCTGTCTTTGAGCCGGTCATGGAGCGCCGACGAGCGCATCGGTACGCGGACCGTAACGATGCCGGATGCGTATGTCGCGTACGGCGCTGCGCAATTGGCTTCGTTGCATCCCTTGCATATGGGCATAAATGGCCGTCGCCAGGAGAATGCCCAGCAAGGATGCGGCGCCGCCGCCGATGAGTGTCCAACGCGCGCCGAACTCTTCACCGATCCAGCCGATCAGCGGCGCGCCGAACGGGGTGCCGCCCAAGAAGACCATCACATACAGCGAAGACACTCTGCCGCGCATGTGCGGACTCGACGTCATCTGGATCATTGCGTTGGCCGACGTCACCATCGTCAATGCGCTTAAGCCCAGAAGTGGCAGGATGACAGCGAAGCTCAGATAGGTCGGCATCAGGCCGGAGAGGATTTCGAGCACGCCGAACGCCAAGCCCGCTACGACGACGGTTCGCATGTGCGGATTCGTGCGGCGTGCGGCTAGCAGAGCACCTGCCAACGATCCGATCGCCATGATCGAACCAAGAACGCCGTACTCGGTTGCGCCCTTGTTGAAGACGCCCGTCGCCATCAGTGCGGTCGTCATCTGGAAGTTCATGCCAAACGTGCCGACGAAGAAGACACACATGAGGATGAGAAGGAGATCGGGGCGACCAGCCACATAGCGAGCACCGTCGCGGACAGCGCCTTTGCGCTGGCCGACCGTTGGCGCTGGCCGAAGTCGTGCTCCATCCAACATCCCGAGGGAGGCATATACCGCCACGTAGCTGACCGAATTGATGAGAATAACCCAGCCGGTGGCCGTGGCCCCCGACCCGAGAGCCGCGATCATGAGGCCTGCCAAGCCGGGACCGACCAAACGGCCGGAGTTGAAGGAAGCCGAGTTGAGACCGACCGCGTTGGCGAGGTCATCTTTGCCGACGAGCTCGACGACGAAGGACTGACGCGCCGGAGCGTCAAATGCTGTGGCGACTCCGAAGACGAAGGCCAGCACATAGACATGCCAGGCCTGCGCCACTCCCGTCACGGCAAGCACACCCAGCAGCGCAGCGGGCAGGGCCATGCCAATTTGGGTGAGGCGCAAGATGGTGCGTTTAGGGTAGCGGTCGGCAACGACGCCGGCGAGCGGCGAGAGCAGAAGCGAAGGCAACAGCTGCAATCCTGTGGTGATTCCGAGCGCGGTTCCGCTGTGGGTCAGTTCGAGGACGAGCCAGTCCTGGGCGACGCGCTGCATCCAGGTGCCGATGTTGGAGACGAATGCTCCGGCGGCATAAATGCGGTAGTTACGCACATGCAGGGATTTGAAGGTTGGACTCAAGAAGCAGCCAACCTTTCAAGGATCGCGACGGCGTCGCGGAGCGTTTTCTTTTCCGCAGTTGACAGCCCTGCGAAGTGTTTTGCGAGCCATTGGTCACGCCGAGCTCGCTCGGCAGCCAGGACCTCTTCACCCTTGTCGGAGATTGTCACCATGATCTGACGACCGTCGTCAGGATCGGGCGCGCGCAACACATAGCCGGCGTCGTCAAGGCAGTTGATGGTGCGCGTCATCGACGGCGGTTGGACGTGTTCGTATGCGGCAATTGCGCCGGGCGTCTGCGGGCCGTTCGTACGAAGGGTTCCCAGCACCGAGAGCTGGTTGGTGGTGAGTTCGGAATGGCGTTCCTGACGGAGCCGACGAGTCAGTCGCACAACCGATTGCGTTAATCTTTGAGAATCAGTTGGCATACCCTTAGCATAGTTCATTAGCCTTGCTAACTAAAACCCAACCATGGTCACCGGGCGTGATTTACGGCACGGTGACAAACTTTAGGCGTCGCCCGAGGCCAACGCCGACAACAGGTCGCGGTTGAGGCGGCTGATCGTGTCGAGCGGAATGCTCTTGGGACAGGCCGCCGTGCATTCACCGATGTTGGTGCAGCCGCCGAAGCCTTCTTCATCATGCTGATTGACCATGCCGATAACGCGCGAGTCACGCTCGGGCTGCCCCTGCGGCAACAGACCCAGATGGGTGACCTTCGCCGCGGTGAACAGCATTGCCGATCCATTGGGGCAGGCCGCAACACAGGCGCCGCAACCGATGCAGGTCGCCGCGTCGAAAGCGTGGTCGGCATCCTTCTTGGGCACCGCAATGGAGTTGGCATCAGGTGCGCTGCCGGTCGGTGCGCTGATGTAGCCGCCGGCCTGAATGATGCGATCAAAAGCACTGCGGTCGACGACCAAGTCCTTGATCACCGGGAACGCACCGGCGCGCCACGGTTCCACATCGATGACGTCGCCGTCTTTAAAGCTGCGCATGTGCAGCTGGCACACCGTGGTGACTTCGGGTCCGTGCGCAATGCCGTTGATGACGACGCCGCAGGTGCCGCAGATCCCTTCGCGGCAATCGTTGTCGAAAGCGATTGGCTCATCGCCAGCAAGGGTGAGCTGCTCATTGAGCACATCGAGCAATTCGAGGAACGACATGTCGGTCGAGACATCCTCAAGCCCATAGGTAACGAGCTTGCCCTCGTCCTCGGGACCTTTCTGGCGCCAAACGCGCAGAGTGATGTTCACTTGTAGCTCCTCTGCTTCAGTGCAATGTTTTCAAATTCGAGCGCTTCTTTGTGAAGTATCGGTTCGTCGCCGGCGAACTCCCATGCCGAAACGAAGGCAAACTCCTCATCGTCCCGCAGCGCTTCGCCCTCCTCGGTCTGGCTTTCGCTGCGGAAGTGCCCACCACAGGATTCGCCGCGTACGAGCGCATCAATACACATGAGTTCGGCGAGCTCAAAGAAGTCCGCCACCCTTCCGGCGCGCTCAAGGGTTTGGTTGAACTCTTCATTGACGCCGGTGACCTTGACATCTCGCCAGAACTCTTCCTTGAGCGAACGGATGAGCCCGACGGCTTTGGTGAGACCTTCGGCGTTGCGTTCCATTCCGCAGTACTCCCACACGATGTGGCCGAGCTCCTTGTGGAACGAGTCAACCGTGCGCGAGCCGTTGACCGCGAGCAGTTTCTTGATTCGTTCGTCGACGGCAGCGATCGCTTCGACCGCCTCCGGATGCGACTCGTCAACCTCGTCGAAGGGCCCATCGGCCAGATAGTCATTGATGGTGTTCGGCAACACGAAGTAGCCATCGGACAGTGCCTGCATCAGTGCCGAAGCACCGAGGCGGTTCGCTCCGTGATCGGAGAAGTTCGCCTCGCCGGTAACGAACAGACCCGGTATGGAACTCTGCAGGTCGTAGTCGACCCAGAGACCGCCCATCGTGTAATGGATGGCCGGATAGATTCGCATGGGCACCTCATACGGGTTCTCGCCAGTGATGCGCTCGTACATGTCAAACAGGTTGCCGTATTTTGCTTCGATCGCCGGCCGTCCAAGACGTGCGAGGGCTTCGGCGAAGTCAAGGTAGACACCACGCCCCCCGGGGCCGACGCCACGACCTTCGTCGCAGACGCCCTTGGCGTTGCGCGATGCCACATCGCGCGGCACCAGGTTGCCAAACGATGGGTATTTGCGTTCGAGGTAGTAGTCACGATCGGACTCGGGGATCTCACGCGGATCCTTCTCCAGATCGGCCTTGTCCTTGGGCACCCAGATACGTCCATCGTTGCGCAACGATTCACTCATCAGCGTGAGCTTGGACTGGTATTCGCCGGAGACAGGAATGCAGGTGGGGTGGATTTGGGTGTAACAGGGGTTGGCGAAATAAGCCCCCTTTCGGTGGGCACGCCACGTCGCCGTCACGTTGCAACCCATGGCGTTGGTCGACAAGTAGTAGACATTGCCGTAGCCACCCGAGGCAAGCACGACGGCGTCAGCAAAGTGGGTCTCGATCTCGCCGGTGACCATGTCTCGGACGATGACGCCACGGGCTTTACCCTCGACAACAACGAGTTCAAGCATTTCGTGCCGCGTGTGCATCTGAACCGTACCGGCACCGATCTGGCGTTCCAGCGCCTGATAAGCACCCAGCAGCAGTTGCTGGCCGGTCTGGCCGCGCGCATAAAACGTACGGGCAACCTGAACACCACCGAAGGACCGGTTGTCGAGCAAACCGCCATATTCGCGGGCGAACGGCACCCCCTGTGCGACGCACTGGTCGATGATCTCGACACTGATCTGGGCGAGACGATAGGAGTTGGATTCGCGCGAACGGTAGTCGCCACCCTTGACGGTGTCATAAAACAGGCGATAGACGCTGTCGCTGTCGTTGCGGTAGTTTTTAGCCGCGTTAATGCCACCTTGGGCGGCGATGGAATGCGCACGTCGCGGGCTGTCCTGATAGCAAAAGCTCTTGACGTTGTAGCCGGCTTCGGCGAGCGTTGCCGCAGCCGACGAACCGGCCAGGCCGGTGCCGACGATGATGACATCGAGCTTGCGGCGATTGGTGGGGTTGACGAGTTTGGTCTCGACGCGGCGCTTGTCCCAGATCTCCGCGATGGGCACGTCGCGCGGAGCCTTGGTGTCTTCGATCGGTGCACCGTCAGTATGGAATTGCGTCATGGATCAAGCCACCCAGCCAAAGAGAATGAAGAACGGCGGGATCAAGAAGCCCACCGTGATGAGCACCGCGATCGCGATCGTCCACGCATTGAGCGCCGACTTGCTGCGGGTCCACGTGTGGTTTTGACCCAGCGTCGTGAACGCACTCCAGAAGCCGTGTCGAATGTGCAGTCCGAGTGCCACCATGGCGATCGTGTAGGACAACACGACCCACCAAATCTCGAAGCCGCCCACGACGCGTTCGTACGGGCTGGCCGACGCGCCGCCTGGATGTATGGCGTTGGCGGTCAGATGCAGCAGGTGATAGACGATGAATAAAGCGACGATGATGCCGCCCCACCGCATCGTGAACGATGAGTAGGTGCGTTGGACGCCTTTACGGTTCTGCTTCGAGTGGTAGCGCTTGCCGCCGACATAGGCGCCAGCCTTGCGGTTGCGCGACCACAGCGTGAAGGCCGCATACGCATGGATGAGAACAGCCGCCAGGAGCACGACGCGGATGATCCACAGCGCGCCCGTGTGGGGCAGCAGCGGCTCACCGAGTTTGCGCAGGTGGTCGGAGTAGCCGTCGAAGGCTTCCTGGCCGCTGAAGATCTTGAGATTGCCATACATGTGCGCCAACAGATAGGCGATCATGATGAGGCCCGACACCGCCATCGCATATTTGAGCGCAACCGTCGAACGCCGCGCCTGAGTCACATTTGCCACAAGTGCACTCTAGGACGAAAACGTGCCGCTGGCGCAGAAAGGGTTACCTAACTGCGTCGGCCGGTATAACTCCATGCGGCGCCATAGACGCTGAGTCGCGCAAAATAGTTGATCCACACCAGCAACGTGATGGCCAGTGCGAGTGGGGCAAAAGCCGAGCCACCGACGCCGCCAACAATGTTGACCACGATCAGCTTGAGGATTTCGAAGCCGATGGCTGCCAGGAGCGCGCCGCTCCACAGGTCGGCCGCTGCTACCGCGCTTCGGCCCAACAGCCGATAAATTACGAAGAACAATACGGTGCTGGCAGCGATGGCGAGAGTCGTGCCGATCAGGAAGAGAAGCACCGCTCCGATGACGTTGTCCAGACCGATGAGGTCGGCGAACCATCCGGCCAATGCGCTCACAAGGCTGGAGAAACCAACCGAAACCACAAGCACCGTCCCGATCAGCGTCAGCATCATCAAATCGATCAGCTTGCCCTTGATGAAATTGGGCCTGTCCGCGATATCGGCGCGAAAGACAGCCGCCATCGCTTGGCGAAGCGCGGTAATCCACCCGAGGCCGGCGTAAAGGATGCCGGCCAGGCCAATGATCCCGGCGGTCGGTGAGGATTCCTGGATTTGTTGGAGACTGATCTTGCCTGGTGCCGGTTCGGTACTCACGATGCCGGGAAATATTTGCTGGATGGCGGTTGTCAGGTTGTCGTTGGCGGCCGGATAGACAGCCGAAATCCAGCCGGCCACCGCGAAACCCAGCGCCAGGATGGGGAAAAACGACAGGAACCCGAAAAAGGTCACTCCGCCGGCTAGTAGGTTGCCGTTGACGTGGCCATAATGCTCAATTGTGGCCACGGCGCGATCAAACCAGGGCCACTTCGCCCGTAACGAATTGACTTTGGCGGCCAAGTCAGCCAAGTGGAAACTCCATCGTCGGCACCCAGCCGGCGGGTTCTTCATGCTTGTAAAGCACAAACATGGCAACCTCAAAACAGGCTTCATAGTCGGCCAGCTCATCGAGGGCTCGGTCCAAACCCTGATCATCGAGGCGGTGCGCCACCGTCACATGGGGGTGGATCGGGAACTCTACGCTCTGTCCGCCCAGAGTCTCCTGCACCGTTTGAGCAATCTGTATGACGCTGTCGTGGCCGTCGACGACCGCGACATAGACGACCGGCGACAGTGGCCGAAATGAATCGGTGCCGCGAAGCCGCAGCATAAATGGCTCATGGGCCGCAGCAACCTTCGAGAGCGACTCGGCCAATGCTTCGTGCTCGTCGTCCGCGACTTCAAAGGGCGGCGCCAAGGTCACGTGGGTGGGGACCGTCGCGGCTGCAGGGTCGCCGAAGGCAGCGCGCTTTTGGCGAAGATCATTGCCGAAGGGTTCGGGAACGGCAATCGAAATGCCCATTCTCGTCATCCGGCGAGCCTAACGGACAAATCCGACCCGCTCATAAACCGCCTCCAATGTCTGGGCGGCGACCGCGCCGGCTTTGTCAGCACCGGCGGCCAAAATGCGGTCGAGTTCGGCACGGTCATCGAGCAATTCGAGGGTGCGCTCGCGAAACGGTCCGGCAAAATCGGCGACCACATCGGCCAAGGCGACTTTGAACTGGCCGTATTGCTGGCCGTCGAACTCGGCCTCGATATCGGCGACGGACCGGTGGGTCAGGGCCGAAAAGATTGTCAGCAGGTTGGAGATGCCCGGTTTAGAGTCCGCATCGAATCGGACCTGTGATCCCGAATCGGTCACCGCTGAGCGAATCTTTTTCGCAGACTTTTTCGGATCGTCAAGGAGATCGATGATCCCGCCTTGCGAGGAGGCCGACTTGCTCATTTTGGTGGTCGGATTCTTTAGATCGGTGATTTTTGCCGTTTCCTTGACGATGAACGGTTTGGGCACCACGAAGGTGTCGCCGTAGCGGTGGTTGAACCGGTTGGCGAGGTTGCGCGTGAGTTCAAGGTGTTGGCGTTGGTCCTCACCGACGGGCACCTGGTCTGCTTGGTAGATCAGCACGTCGGCGGCCATCAACACCGGATAGGTGAACAATCCCACCGAGGCACGGTCGGCACCGCTCTTGGCGGACTTGTCCTTGAACTGGGTCATGCGGCTCGCCTCGCCGAAGCCGGTCAGGCAGTTGAGCACCCATGCCAACTGGGCGTGTTCGGGCACCTGACTTTGCACGAATAAGGCGCTTCGGTCCGGATCGACACCGGCGGCGATGAGCTGGGCGGCCGAGGAGCGGGTGCGTTCGCGCAGGACGGCCGGGTCGTAGTCGACGGTGATGGCATGCATGTCGGCGATGAAATAAAACGCGTCATGGCTGTCCTGCAGCTCGGGC